>NZ_AZUX01000052.1:0-41408 GCF_000513915.1 Mesorhizobium sp. WSM2561 | reverse complement strand
TCTGGTATCGGTCGCCGGAGGCTGGAAGCATCTGACCCGCCCGGCCTATGCCGATGCCATCCGCTGTGCAGTCGGCGGTAACGAGCGCGCGGCAGACCTCACGCAATCTGAAGTGCTGGTGCTGATGTGCATCGCCTACTTCCAGCCGATCACCCGCGCCGAGTTGTCGTCTTTCTTCGGCAAGGAGATCAGTCGCGATTTTATTGGTCATCTGCGCGGTGCCGGCCTGATCGCTTCCGGTCCGCGTAGCCCGACGCCGGGGGCTCCCTACACTTACGTCACCACGAAAGAATTCCTGCTGGAGTTCGAGCTCGACACGTTGCGCGACCTGCCGGACTTCGAGGCGCTCGAAGATGCAGGGCTGCTGTCGAAGGAGAAATTGCTGGGCGGTGACATCATGCCAGACTTTTCCGCCGGACAATAGGGTATCGGAGAAGAGGCGGGCGAATAGCCGCGCTGCGTTTGCCTATGATCAATAGATGAGTCGCGCGATATGCCGTGGGGATCCAGCAGACTCGGCCCAGATCATGTGCTGCTCGTAGTCATTATACATACAAAGCGGAGAACTTGCGTGACCCGCACGATAGCTCGTTTGATCATCGCTTGTAGGCGAACCGAGGGGTCCAGCTCTCTTCGAGGGCAGCATCCTCGTCCTCCTCTTCGCCGGGATCATCCGGCAAGAGTTCGCTGCTGAGCACCGTTAGAGTGTAGCCATATTTTCCAAGCCCGATGACTTCTTCATCAAGGGTCAACCGCCTCGGGCAATCGAACCAATCCTTGAGGTTTGTCTCTGCATTGGCACGCCGTGCATGCAGGACATTTGCGGGGCTCCTATTGAAGCGCAATGTCTCGCTGTCGGGCAAAGGCATCCCTTTTCGCAAGAAGGAAAGCTTGTCCAGATCCTTGAAGGTGTTCGACATAAAAGCGTAGGCAATGTGCTCGCCCTGCGAGACGATCACTGCGAGCGGATAAGCGCTGCATTCGGCGGCTCGGATTGCGGCAGCGGTGCATGAGCATCCGGCTTCATCCGCCAGCTTCAGAATGCCGTCTAGGCCGACCTGATTATTCGATAGAAATTTCCGTGTCAGCGCCGTCGGCATAAGCAAGCCGCTCGCGAAATGATCCGCTTCAAGCTCGATTGACGTATTCTGCGTGAAGTCAGCACGGGACAGATGCGCCCCGCCCATCGCTATGATCTCTTCCGGGTGACCTGGTAAAAAATAATGGCCCAGTTCATGGCCGAGGGAGAAATGTTCGAAACCGGCGTTCTCATACTCATTCGAGTAAATGATGGTCACCTTGTCGTTCGCAAAAATAATCGCGCCCGATACGCCTTTCACATCGGCAGGCTTGGCCTGCACTGCAATTTCTTTTTGCCGTGTGATGTCGAACGGATCGACCGGAAACTGATGAAAGCCGAACTCGGCGGCGATTTGTTCGCCGAGCTGTGTTGCCATCTTTAGCCGGAAGCCTGCCACGGATCCTACTTCTTGTCGCCGATCATCGTGTCGATGATGTTCTGGATAAAATTGCGATCCTTTGCGGACAACTTTTCTTCGTCGCGGAAGGCCGTTGTGGTCGTCTTGGTGCCGAGCAGATAGTCAGCGGTGACCTTCAGGGCCTTTGCGAGTGCGCGAACATTATCGAAAGATGGCTTGCGCCTGCCCGCCTCGAAGTGGGCTATGGCCGAAGGCTGCATCCCGGCCTCACGGGCAAGCTCGGATTGGCTCAGTTCTCTTTTCTCACGGATGTCACGCAGGCGGGCGGCGAAGGTGGATGGGATGCTTGACTCGGTCATGACAGATCGTATAGGCTTCCTTACCTAGATCGTCAGCCCCTAAAGGGACTTTTTTTGGGCTCTGCCTATGACAGAACGTACAGAATGATATTACCATTTGCGAATCAGGTCAAGGAAGAAGAAGAGTAGCATGGCTGGTAAAAATCAGCACGTCATCCCCCGTGACAATGCATGGGCTGTCCGGGGAGCCGGGAACCAAAGGGTAACATCCACGCACGGCACCCAGGCGGATGCCGAACGCGCAGCGCGTGAGATCGCAATCAATCAGAGAAGCGAAGTCGTGATCCATCGCCCCAACGGTGAAATTCGCGATCGTAATTCATATGGGAATGACCCGTATCCGCCGAAGGGATGACAATGCCGACGCTGGATGAGAAAACCTCGGAGCCGATCCGCCGGATATTGTGTATCGACGGCGGCGGTATCATGGGGACTCAACCAGCGTCGTTCCTGGCTACGCTGGAAGAAGATATCGGCCGACCAATCGGCGAGTATTTTGATCTCATTGCCGGCACTTCGACCGGTGGCATTCTGGCAATCGGTCTTGCGTTGGGGTTGCCCGCGAAGCGGCTCCTCGATCTCTACGTTCATCGTGGCCCCCATATCTTCGGGCAGGCCGGCGGCTCCATCTGGACCCGCATCGGTGACCTGTTGAGAGAGGTTCGCCACGTCACCGCGCCAAAGCATGACGCGGAATTGCTGCGCGCCGAGCTAGACGGTGTGCTTGAGGGCAAGCGCATTGGCGATGCCAAGACGCGGCTCTTGGTCCCTGCATGGGATGCCGACCTGCGCAGTGTCTATATCTACAAGACGGCGCATCATCGCCGATTGAAGACGGACTATAAGAAGTCTGCTCTTGATGCGGCGATGGCCACGGCGGCGGCCCCCACCTATTTCAAGCGGCATCGTACTGCAGACGATGTCGGCCTGCTTGACGGCGGCACGTGGTGCAACAACCCGATCGCAATGGCAGTCGTTGAAGCCATCACCTTGCTGGGTTGGCCTTCGACAAGCCTGCGGGTGCTCAGCCTTGGCTGTGTGAATGAAGTTTACATGATCGGTGAGGCGCCCGGCTGGGGCGTCCTTGGTTCTGATGTCATCCGTTTATTTATGGACGGTCAATCGCGCAGTGCCATGGGGATGGCAAAGTTGCTCACGGGTCACGAATATGAGCGCGAGGCGCTATTTCGATTCTGCCCGGATGTGCCAAAAAAGTTCTTCAAGCTCGATGACACCCGCAAAATTACTCAGTTGAAGGGGATGGGCGCGGCAGCGGCTCGCCGCGACCGGGCGCGCATCGAACCCGTGTTTCTGACGGAACCGGCAGAGCCGTTTGTGCCATGCTACCAACTGAGCGAGGTGATGAAATGAACGAGCTTGCCAGAAGCCTCGTGCCGCAACGTGTCTTGCTGCGCAAATCCGAGATCTATTCGATATTGGACGAGATCTGTCAGGATCTCGAACTGACCACCGCGCAAATGCAGGCCGCCAAGGCGAGCTATGAGGCGGTCGCAGATTGGTTGTCCTCGTCGGACAATTCTGTTTTGCAGCACATCGATGTTTACCCGCATGGATCGGCGGGGCTTGGCACCTCCGTGAAGCCACTCGGCCGCGAGGATTTTGATGTTGATGTTATCTGCCTTGTTTTCCGATTTGCGTCGGTGCGCCCGCCAGCTGAGCTGAAGAAGATCGTTGGCGACCGACTTCGCGAAAATGCACGCTATGCCGCTATGCTTGAGGAGAAAAAGCGGTGCTGGCGTCTGAACTACGCCCGCGAATTCCATCTGGATGTTTCACCGACAATTGTGAACCCTGGCTGCAACAATGGTGGCGAGTTGGTACCGGACAAGAGCCTGAGCGAATTCAAGCCCACCAACCCAAAGGGATATCGGGCACTGTTCGAGAAACGCGCCTTAATGCGGCCCCGCCTCAAGGTTCAAAAGGCCATCGCATCTGACCGACAGGCAAATATCGAGCCCTTTCCTGTTCACATGAGGGTCAAGGGCATTTTGCGCCGCACGGTTCAGCTGCTGAAGCGCCACCGCGATATCTATTTCTTCGACATTGAGGCAGACATCGCACCAATCTCCATCGTCATTACGACGCTGGCAGCGCAAGCCTACGAGTGTTGCGTGAACACGTTCACCTTTGACTCCGAACTTGATGTCGTCATCGCTACGATCCGGATGATGCCTCACTTCATCGATCGGCCGTTTGTTAACGGCCAGCGGATGTATGTTGTCGCCAACGAAACGACCATCGGTGAGAATTTTGCCGAGCGCTGGAACAAGGAACCTGCGCGGGCCACGGCTTTTTATGCGTGGCACGCCAAGGCGCTCGCCGACTTCGAGAACCTCGCTGAACTCGAAGGCCTCGATCGTATCACCAAGAAACTCGGCGATTCCTACGGCAAGACCGTCGTGGCGCGCGTCATGGATGCCCGCACGGAACAGATTTCAGGCGCGCGTGCGGCGCAAAAGCTTTTTGTTGCGCCGATGATCGGTCTTACGTTGACCAACAGCGCCGCGGCGACCGCTGTGCCGAAGAACACGTATTTCGGTGATTAATGAGCTGGTCAACCCGTCCTGATCTCACGCCCGCACAGCAATTCTTGTTCCTGCGAGCGAACCCGATTTGTGCGGGCGATGGTGCGTTGAATGCAAAAGGCTTGACCTGGGAATATCATGTTCGTCCCACGCCGTTGAGTCGGGACTATCGCGTCCGTCTGAGCTATGAGCGAGGCGGATCAGCGAAAGCTGTCGTGCTGAAACCGGACATTCAGCTTCTTGGTGGCGAGAGGAAATTGCCCCACGTCTACCGTGATCCACTCCGACTCTGCCTGCACCTGCCCAAAGCGCATGAGTGGGTGGGGTCGATGCGCCTGGACCAGACCTTCATTCCATGGATTGCGACATGGCTATTCTACTTTGAAGAATGGCTGGTTTCTGATGAATGGAAAGGCGGTGGCGAGCACCCCGATCCAGATTCGGGCGAAGTCATCCGCCGGGCCGTTCGCCGGGCAACGCGGTAGCAAGGGGAGAAGGCAAACAAGGCCTCACTTTTCGGTATCGGTGCGCGGTGGCAGGGTACCTGCGCGTGCGTGGCGATGAAGCGCAGCAGCCGGTCGACGGGCTCTCAACCTCATCGGGTCAAGGACGATAGTGGCACAAGGTGTCATCTGACCTTTAGCCATGTTTCTGGGCGCGCTTCTCGTACAAGAGCGTTGTCAGATACCTCAAATGCGTTGAACGTGACGGTGTGATCTATGCGGACGGAGAGCGAGATGGGGCTGATAAACCTAAGTCACCGCGAGAAGCAGGCCATCGGCGCGATTAACAGCGGCGAGCTTCATGACTTGGTTAATCAGGCCATCAGTTCAGAGCACCTCGGAAAACTCAGCAGCCTACCACTCTACGACTGCGGAGAGTACGCGGCCACCAAGCTTCGGTACTTCGATCGAGCGCTTGCGGCGTATAGGATCGCGAAGTCGGCCAAGAAGCGCGAAGAGACGCTATATTCCGCTCACAAGGCCGGCAGTGATCTGACTTTTGCGTTCGCCCAGATAAAGCAACGCATGGAGGTCGAGGAACGCGAGAGCCAGCTATTTTTTGTCTACGATCCGACGATGCCTCCATTTGGGCTGACCCAGAACATGAAGGTTCGCGTCAGCTACCGGTGGCGCCGGGCGACCGGGGATGAATGGACTTCCGGGTCCATTGTCTTCAAGCACAAAGTCCGGCCCCGTTTGGACTATCTTGCACTCGCTCAGCCGAAGCCTAAGCGAAAGCCGAGCGCCAGGAAGCTTGCGGAGAACCGTGAGAGTGACCTGCTTTACGAATGGGAGTACTTTGAGCGGTTGGCTCATTGGTCAGTGCGCGACTATTTCCGGGCGGGCCGTGACGGAGCGGGCATTCCAGGTCAGTTTGAGGTTAGGCTCGGTGACGATGACCGGCTGAACAATTTCAGCGCTGATTTCTGGGGGCGCAACGTGAGCTCCTGACGACTAGTCGCCCGCTATCGCCTTCTGCTGAAAATTCGCGGGCTCTCCAGCTGCTATGAACGATCCGGTTGTTTGCAAGAAAGAACTCACCGAGCCCGTCGCGGTCGCCATGGGTTGGAATGCGATGAACCGCCCACGGTCGCGACCTTAGGCGGCCGTCAGGGCCTCTTCGAGCGCCATGCCTTGGTTAATCATGGGCGCGGCGACTTTCCCACACGCTCGCCGAGCGCAAGCTCGACGCGGGAAAACTTCGGCAATCGATCGGGTGCTGCCGGGAGGAGGGCTTGCGCTGCATGAGGTCGCGGGCGCTAACGGGGCCATCGACGGCGCGGCCGCCGCGTTGTGGGCGGCCGGTGTCGCGCCCGAAAGCGCGGCCGGAAGTGCCGACGCAAGGGGTTGATAAACGCCGAGCTTTTCACCCGGTCGGCCTGGAACTGGAGGGCATCCGCTTCCGGCGCCTGGTCGAGATCAGATGGGAGAGAAGGGTGATATGGCGGGATGAGTAGCGGGATGCCTACTCGTCACTGTCCTCGTTGTCGTTTTCATCATCGGACTGGTTGCTCCAACTTGCATCATCCGCTTGCTCTTCAACGTACGCCTGTCAACCCTCGTTGAAAGACCGGCTATCTCCGTCACAATCCCGTTCGTCGGTGATGCCGTTCCTTGCCGCCCAATCATACCCGGCCTCGTGGCCCGAGCAGTCATCGGTGCAATCGTAGCCGTGGAAAGTCTCTTGCGCGTTTGCTGGGGCGGCAAGCAGTCCGGCCAGCGCAAGGGCGCCGGCGGCGGCAAGAATCTTGATCGTCACAAAAATACTCCAATCGAAGCCCCGGTGTCGGGTATTTTGTGACCTTGGCAAAGATGAGGCTCCCGACTCTAGTCCCAATCCTGATCAGGTGTAGCGGGACGGCGATTCCAGCTTCTAACGGCTTCGCCTCAGGCAGTTGTCGAACTCGTTCCCAACGTTCCGAAGCTGCTCAGCCGTCGTGATAGGAACCAGAGCACCCACCTGGTCAAACGGCGGGTCACCGTGGAGGACCTCGAAAACCCAGAAGACGCACACGCGCGCTCAACTGGCTCCAGGAGCGGACAAATGCCTTTATAAACGCACTTCGGTCGCGCATCCGATCGGCGCTTCGCGATTTAGTGGAGGACTGAACTTTGGCGCGCGGCAAGACATTCAGGGATGTGAAGAATCCATTTCGCACTGGGAGGCATGCTCATCGCACCTTAGCAAATTCCTGACGCAAGGCGACGCACGCTTCCACGGGTGAACGGCAGCTTTGCGCCCTCATGTCGGCCGTTGCTGAAGGCGTAGCGAAATGCCAAAGATGACGCTGCCGGCAGAAATCGAAGACGTCGCCATAGTGCCGGTCAGTGTCCTATCGAAGAAGACACTCCAACGGCTGCCAGTATCCAGATTTTCTTGTATAACGGGATAGTGCAGTAGCGTAACTCTCGCGCTTTCCTTAAATTGCAAAAAACGTCATATAAAAACAGGTCTTATGCATACCGCACCTCCTCCAAAAAAAGCGCTTAATGCTTGGCTGAGCGAATATCCGAGCGAGTTCGGAAACTACGGTCACTTGCTTCTTGAAGAGAGGCAAGCGTCAGACGCCAATCTCCAAAGAGATTTCGTCCCTTATTTCGAATCGGCCCATCTGGACGCGAGGGGTTGCTTTCACAAATTGGCTCGCATCAGCCTCCATCCGGACGCGAGCGATGCCGGCTGCGACGCCCAATATCCTGCGTCACTGCCTTTGACCGCTCGTAAAGGTCTCTTCGGCGAGGTGATGTCGGGGATGATGTCGGAGACCTACGACTTCGTTGGCAAACACGAATACCTGATCCCCGTCTTCCTCTTCCGTAATCATGAGGACGCAGGTCAATATATCTACACTCTCAGCCGAGACCCGACACGCACACGCGAGGTCCTTGGGCGCAAAGGCGACGATTTCATCGCGATTGTGGTCGATGAAGAAGACAACATCACGCGCTTCATTGCGGGCGAAGCCAAGTGGCGCGGGATTTGGTCCCCATCGGTCGTGAACACCGTCATGCTCGGCGAGAAGATTGACGATCCGGCTGACAAGACGAAGAGAATCCACAATGGCAAGGGTGTTTGGTACGAGGTCAATCGGGCGCTTCCCGTGCCGCTCGGCTTGGAGCAACTCCACGCCATCTTGGAGGAATGCGAGCCCGATAAGTTCGCCAAGGTTATTGCCTCGCTCGATCGCATCCTTGCGCGGCGCAATCCCAATCCCGTCGAGCGCACCGACATGATCCTTCTCGTCGGCGGCCCCGCCGCCAGCCGAAGCCCCGGTCAGGCGCTCCTCCCCTGGGAGACGGTGCCGGACGAGTATAAGGCTGGCCGCGACCTTCAAGTAGTCGAATTGCTCATCGCGGAAGGTGACGGTTTGATCAACGCGATCTATGCAGGCCTCTGGGCAGAGGAGGCGGCTCTTGCCTGAGTTCGATCAGGACCGGCTCGACCTTGCCCGCGCCATCCAGAACGACCTTGCTCTGGAAAGGACGCTCAGTGCTTTGCAGGCGAGATCATTTGTCCGGTGCCTGCAAACGGATTGGGATGTTGAGACTATTCAATGGAGTGAGAACGATTCCGATACGATCCTCCAGCAGGCGCGGTTCCTGATCCGCGCTGGCAAGGTGCTTTCGACCGTCGGCGAAGGAAGTCCCGAGGAAGCGACACTCGCGTACCGAAGGGCCGGCGAGTTGCTGGAGTGGCTCGCACGAGCGAGAGACAAGATCGGCGAAGAAATTCCGACCGCATTGCTTGCGGCTGGTTGCTACCAGCTTGGTGGCCTGCCGGCGATGGCCTCGGGACTGCTGCGTCAAGTCGTCCCAGACGACCGGGGATCGCGGCTCTTTGCCGATTTTCTCAAGGCCGATTTCGACGCCGTGCTCCGCCGCGTTGCGGGGTTCTGGAACGATAACCGCGACCTGACGCTGCGAGGCGTTGACGAGAGGTTCTTCGGTGAAGGCACCGAAGAAAGCGTCACATGGTTCGGCACCATCGAGCTTGTTCGTTGCATCGGCCTTGCAGCGCAGACTTTGCGGCGGGGCGATACAGCAAGGTTCTCGGTTGCACTCGATCGCTTGCGAGATGTCGAGCGCCTTCTCGTTCGAACGTCGCCCGATGATGTCGCGCTGCTCGCGTTCTTTCTGCGCTCTGCCTGCGAGCGGTTCGGCACGTCCACGATCTACGAACCCTTGCGGCAACTGGGCTTGCTCAACCCCGAAAGGCTGCTCGATGTAAACCAGTTTGCAAGGCGGCAGTATGCGCGTGGCCGAGGCATTCTCTGGCAGTCGCAAAAGCAGGGTATAGAACGGCTCCTCGACAACTCGTCCTTCGCCCTTTGCACGCCGACGGGCTCGGGCAAGACGCTTGTCGCCAACCTGGCGATCCTCAAGGAGCTGCTAATCCTGCGGGACGATCAGGAGGGCCTTGCACCGCTTGGGCTCTATATCGTGCCATCGCGCGCACTTGCGGGCGAAGTCGAAGCGAAACTCACTGGCGAGCTGGGCCGGGACTTCGTGGTGACTGGGCTCTACGGCGGTTCCGACTGGGGAATCACCGATGCATGGCTGACGTCTGACTCACCGACTGTTCTCATCGCGACAGTCGAGAAGGCGGATGCCCTCATGCGCTATCTGGGTCCGATGCTGCTAGCGCGCCTCAAACTACTCATCGTCGATGAGGCCCATCAGGTCGTTCTTGAAGACAATGAGCGCGAGCGCAATGCTCTTGCCGAACATATGAATCGAGCGATCCGGCTCGAAAGCTTTATCTCTCGCCTGCTGCTGCGCAAACCGAATATCGTCCGCATTGCGCTGACAGCCGTTGCAGGGGGCGCTGCTGCACCCGTTGCCCGCTGGATAGAATCTGATCCCGACGCGCAGCCGGTCGGGTCGAACTATCGCAGTACTCGCCAGGCTATCGGCGTGCTCGAGGTGAGCAAGGGATCGCCGCGCATCGAGTTGCACCTGGTCAACGACCATCGGCTCGGCGTGCGGGGCCGCGGCGACGTTTATATTCCGCTTAAGATTGATCCGATGCCGGAGCCGCTTTCAGGCATCCGCAACAGCCTGAATCATTTTACGCAGAATAGCATTCTGTGGACGGCGCTGCACCTCGCAGGCGATGACCGTCGCATCCTAATCTCGATCTCGCAGCGTCCCGAACAGACAATGGGCTGGTACGCCGAGGCGTTCGATTTGGCTGGTTGGGAGGACATCCCGGCTTTCGTCCCTCCCTCAGAGGGTGATGATGCCGCGCTCTTTGCCGACGCGCGCACGGTCTGCATCGATTATTGCGGCGAGAACTCCCACGAACTCCGCCTTCTTAATCGTGGCATTGCAACCAATCATGGCCAGATGCCGCAGCGGCTACGGCGGCTGATGGTAGCTCTCATTGATCGCTCCATCTGCCCGATCACTGTCGCAACAGCGACCCTCACCGAGGGCGTCAACCTGCCCTTCGATATGATTTTTCTTCCCGTCCTGAAGCGAACAATATTTGACGTCGCAACGCAAACTCCGACCGAGTATCCGATGTCGGCGGCGGAGTTCCGCAATCTCTCAGGCCGGGCCGGCCGGCCGGGCGCCGCGAAAGGAATGGAAGGGCTTACACTCGTCGCTCTGCCGATAGCACCATCCACGACAGCCGCAGGGCAACTTGGCACGCATCGAAGGCAAGTGCGCGAACGGCGCAATGAGTACGACAGCCTCATCGCAAGACTGAGGGCGGACGCCGCGGGCGACGGAAATACAAAAAGTCCGCTTGCTGTCTTGCTCCGCGCTATTCGGCAACAGGCGCTGCGTCTGCCTGGTGTCAACGACAACGAAGATTTCCTTCGCTGGCTGGAAGTGACTGCCCCTGCGACCGTTTCAGCCGATGCCGGCCAAGCGCGCGCGACGCCTGCAGCGCGGCTTGCTGATCGGCTCGACGAACTCGACACGATGATCTTGGCGGCCGTCGAGGAGACTGAGGCGATCAGTGCGGTCGCAGCAACCCCGGCCAATGCCGAGGCAATGCTTGCGCAACTTTGGCAACTAACATTCACGCAAGTCGCGCAAGCGACCGAAGAGTGGATGGAGCAGGCCTTTATCAAGCGAGGGCGGGGGATGGTGGAGACGATCTATCCTGATGCGGGAGAGCGAAAGCGCCTCTACGACTACGGCTACGCTCCCCACGTCGGCAGACGCTTCGAGCTGGTCGCACGGACCATTCTCGAGCAACTACAGCAGACTGTAGGCTACGGCACGATGCGCCCACAAGCGCGCCTTGCCGTCTTTATCGCGCTCGGGGAAGCGGTTGCCGATGATGGCGGTTATGGATTCTCCATCCGCGACACAGAAATGGGCCGCACTCTCTACGCCAACTGGCACGAAGTGCTCAGTTGGTGGATGGCGGTGCCGGGCGCTGTGGGGCCGGAGCCGAAAGATCTTCGTGCCTGGCAGATTTTCACCTCAGACAATTTCGAGTTTCGTTTGGGCGTTGCCATCGGCGCTGTTGTCGCGCGGGCGTGGTCGCAAGGGACCGATGATCCGCTCGATACACCTACGATCGACACTTGGAAGGACGTCACCGGACTTCCATGGTACGCCTTTTGGGCAAAAGAGCTGCTGCGCTGGGGGACGCTCGATCCGTTTGTCGCCTTTGCACTCTCGCTCGGCATCGCAAAATCGCGACCCGAAGCTGAAGGCATGCGCGGGCAATATCTCGCATGGCTTGAGGAAGAGATCGAAGATCTGAGCAGCGAGGACCAAATCGATCCAAGCAATTTACTGGCATGGTCTAAGACTCTGAGGACCGCCGAAGCCGCTGCAGCGAGGCGTGCCCCGATCGTTGCAGATCTCTCTGGGACTGACGGCCGGGCGGGGCGCTACCCGGTAATTCCCGTGCGCTCCGAACTGCGCATCCGCTGGCTCGATGCATCGGGCTTCAGGCTCGCGGTGTCGCCGATCCCCAAGGACTTCCCGACCGGGTTCAGGCAGCCTAACGACTATGATCTTCTCATCGAGAACGGCGAACTCTCTGTGGTCAGGACCTATTAGCGACGAATCTAGCGGGACTGGCCGATGAGAGAGCCTGACAGACGGTGGCGGTCGGCTCAATTGCTCGTACAGCCACGATCATGGGACTTTCACATTATGTTCCGGTGTCGCGGGAGCGATGTGCGAACTGAGGGGCAATCATTAATGCAAAGCGATCCGTCCGTTCTTGAGCTGCCATTCGAGAATGGCGACACCGATTCAATCCTATCTTGTCTAACCAAACGAAGGCGGAAACCATTTACGACTTACATCGCTCGCGCCGCATCCTTGGGACGACGTTCGTGAACATCGGTCCGAAGGCTCCGATATCAACCTTGAACGTCCCAGACTGTGGACCTCCCGTCAGCCCTTTTGCTATGCGGGGAGTTTCACAGTTTGGTCCCGCGGTGCAGGAACGTCGGGCTTGGAAATGCGGACAAAAAGGTCGGCGCGAAGTAGACTGATGCTTCCGCCCGCTTCAACCGCCAGGTCCCTTCTTCTGCCTCGCCTTTGCCGCACCGATGGCTAGGCTGCTTCTGAGAGCGAATCATCGCTCGATCATGGAATGGGCCTGAGGAAGCCAACACAATGAACGACGCGGCGTCTCAGATCGCGGCCTCGCTTGCCATCGACCTTGACGCGGGAACGCCGGGCCGGCGCGCGATCGCCGGCTTTCTCGTGCAGATCTTGCGGAGCGTTCACCTCGGCCTCGAGACGAGCATCGCGCTTTCGCCTGTGAACGGCAGCGCCCAGATGATTTTGCATCTCGAACCCTCCGACGGCGGGGACCACAGGCTTCTTCGCGGACCACGCGACATCGTCGAACAGGTGAAGATGCGCACCCGTCGGGGTAAATGGTCCAGCAGTGAGGTCGCCTCAAAGGTGTTTCCCGACTTGCTGCGTGCGGCTCATATCGCTGCCGACCAGACATTTCGCTTCGTCACCAACAACGGGGCCGGCCTTGCTACGCTTCAGGGCTACATCGCGTCGCGCGGGCGGGCTACTGGCAAACCACATCGATGGGGCTCTGAACGCCTGACGACGGCAGAGTTTGAGCGACGCCTCGCGAAATTTGCTGGCCTAGACCAGGTTACCGCTGAGTTGCGCCATCTGCTCGATCGGCTTGAAATCCACGTATTCAATCCAGCGGCGGCCCAAGACGAGATCGACAAGGTGCTTACCCCGCTCATCGAGCCCGGCGAACACGTGAGTGACAAGCGCCATCAGTTGATTGGCCAATTGATGATGCTCGCAACGAATGGGGCAAAGCTGTCGTCCGCAGACCTGCTCGCCCTGGTTAGTCCGCGAGCGCACCGCCTGCTTGCACATATCCAGTCCTTGCCGACGCTGCTCGGCCATCATCTGCAAGAGGACGCCCGCCTCATCGGCTACGCCGTTGAACTACAGGTGCGTCGAGCTCTGCCCGATGTCGTGGCCGATCTCGCCGTCCTCTCGGGCGAGTCCGGACAGGGTAAGACTTGGTCACTCGCACAACTCGCCTTCGAGCAGATCGATCGCGGCGAGCTCGCTATCCTCATGCGCGCGCCCGCGACAATCGAGGAGGTTCTCGACTTCATCGCGGAGCGGATCTGGCAACCGGCGCATCCGGATCGCGCGCCGATCGCGGTCATGGCCAAAAGCCTGCGCGAGGCGCTCCGTCGCGCCGATGGGACGTGGCTCACCCTCTATGTCGATGACGTGCAGGATCGGACCTTCGCGGAGCGGCTCGCGCGAGCCAGGTGGCACGAACATGGTGTGCGCATCGTCATCTCGGCCCAGCCGCGCATTACCGAGGCAATCCGCTCGGTTCGCCAAGATTTGCAGATCATTGAGATCGGCAATTTCCGGAGTGCCGAACTGCGCCGCTTCCTAACCGTACATGGGCATGCCACGGCGCTGGAGACCACGCCCGACGATGTTTTCGAACTGCTTCTGAAGCCGGTGCACGCTAGCATTATTGTTCAGTTACCCAAACGCGATGCTTGGGCGGGCGTATCAGAGTATCAGCTGTTCAACGCCTATTGGGACTACGCGAGCCTGGATGCCCGCGAGCAATTCGACCATCCCAGCGACCGACACTGCCTGAGGTCGCTGGCCGGCCAACTCCTGAGAGGGCAAAGCCACTATCCTTGGCGTATCGGCGAGATGCGGGCCGCGGGGCTCGACGATCCCGCAATCCTGCGCCTTGAGCAGGTCGGGCTTTTACGGCGCGTGGTTGCCGACCGCATCGCTTTCGCCGCGGACCGAATGCTCAACTGGGCGGTCGCGGAATCTTTGGTCGAAGCAATACTGGAGGATGGATTGTCTCCGACGGAAGCCGAGGCCCGTTTTGCCTCGATCGACGTTCTGCGAACCAAGAGTGGCGAAGCGATCGGCACGCGTCTTGGCTATGTCTACTTCGACGCATTGTGGCTGCTCGCTGGCCAGAGCGAGCCCGAGTTCGTTGCCATGCTCATCCGTGAGCATATCGCGCGGATGCACCCGGAAGACCATGCCGAGGATCAGTGGACAAACGGCTTCGGCAGCCTGGGCCCGCGCATCCTTCCCGCCCTGGAATATCTCGCCGCCCACGAGCTCGGTGAAGAGGGTGATACGGAAATCCTGAGGAATCTTCCATTCGCCCTCGCCAGCATCGCAGTCGCGGATGCCCAGCCCGTCGAGGACCTGATCGAGCGCCAGATCACGTCGGGCGTCGAGCGCCTCGTCGACATCGGACTGCGGGCGGCCCGCATGGTGCCGGCTCCGAGAGCGCTTGACTCGATCTGGGGCGAGCACCTTGCGCGCACGGCCGCCTACGACGAGGCCGCAACCACATCGGATGTCGAGGCACGGTCGCTCGCGATTATCCGGCGGGAGTTGAGTTCCGATGCGCTGCGCATCGCCGTTGCCGCAGCTCCGGAGTGGCTCGACAAGAAGCTGGCCGCCGAAACGGACGTGACGGCGATCGACCAGCTGTTGTGGCGGCTCAAGGATGAGAAATCGGTTGACGGAGATACGGCGTCAGCGATTTGGAACAGGCATCGCGAGCGGTTGGTGGCCCTAATGACGTCCTCGAGCGCAGCGCTCGTAGAGGCAATAGGCCATTTCCGCGAAACGTCCTTGAGTACGGTACTTGACGCAGCCGGGACCGGTGCGCAGGAGTGTATGCCAGAGCGCATCTTGCGAAGCCGCGCACGGCTAGCGCCAAGCGATGCCATGCGGCAGCTGGCGGAGGGCAGCGACCTCTACGGCTGGAAAGCCTCCAATTGGTGGTTCGACTTACTGGCAGCGGCCGATCCAAAGGGCCTCGCTGACGCGATCCGCATGCGTGCGAGCAGGAGCGACGATCCACCGACCGAGCTCATCTTCTATTACCGCAACAGACCCGAGGCGATGAATGCCGAAACGCTCGACGAAGTTCTCGACGCTTTCACCGAAAGACTCCGTGTCTTCAACGGGACCGGAAATCCCAACCGGGAGGAGGGGCGACTGCATCACCCCTTGGACTTCCTCCCTCGCCTCTGTGAACCTTGGCAATTCGACAGACTGAGAAGTCGTGCCGGCACGGCGCTCGAGGCCGAATTGCTGACGTTCGCTGCACGGCGTCGCGGCCGCATCGATATGACGCGCGATGTGACCGGCGGCCATTGCGAACGCATTCTGGCGATGATCGCTGGGCCGGGGTTCGATGACTTGGTGGTGGCCGAGCTCGCAAGACCCAATACCTTTGGTCGCCAGGATGGCTTCATCGCCGCCCGCTGGTCTGAGGCACACGCCGTCACGAGGTCGCTGTCGGCAGCCCTGGTGGACCCCGACGCCCAATCCGTTGGCCAGGTCCTGTACATGGAAGCGCTCGCCGTACACGGTTGCGACGCGCACATCGAAAGCATGGTTCGAACCGGCTCCCCCATCTATTTGAATGCTGCGAAGATGCGCTCGTCGAACGGCCGGGACACCTCGGCGCTCCGCCTCCGCATCACGAACCTTCTCGCAGCTGGCGACGCACAATCTCTCGACACTGCCGCAGCTCTGACGGGCTTCCTCCGAGCCGCGGAGGATGCGTCCCGCCTAGTCGCAACCTTCCTGGAACCAGGGACCTCCCGCCAAATCAGAATCAGGATACTGGCGTCGTTTCGGGCGCTGGGCTTCTACACGCCCAGAGTGCTTCCGCTGGCGCGCGAGGTGATTGCCGGGCAGATCCACCAGGAGGCACACCTCGTCGCGACCTACCTCGGCGAACACGGAGACGAAGATGCCCGGCGCGCCGTTATTGACTGGCTCTCGGAGCAGGACATAGGGAGTTCATCATGGTCGGGCCAAGGTTACCTGCGCCCGCTCATCGACCACCCCGAGGGCAGGGCTGCGGTCGTCAGCTTCTTGCGGCGCTCGCGGACCAACGGGCACCTGATCGTTGACGGCGGGCTTATGCGACTGCTGGCCGAGGCGGGCGACAGCCGGGCTCGAGACGAGCTGCTGCGCGCGGCTTACCGCCACTCGGGGTTTGACCGCGGGAACGCGATCGCGGCCATTCGCTATTTGCGGAATGAGGATCCGGACGAAGCCTATTTCGCCGCGCAGCGCTTGCTCACTCGCCACGAGGTACCAGCTTCGGCCGACCTGATGCTTGAGATCGACCCAGATCGCGCCGGCTCGGAACTCCTACTCCGCTACCGAGACGCAAAGCCTTCCCTTCGATTGGAACTCGAGCGGCGTCTTCGGGTGCATCTGGGGGGCGATAGGCTGGCAGCGCTACTCGCCCCGCTGGCGAACTCGCAGCGCTCAAAGGACCGAGTCTTGGCGGCTCAGGTAGCCACCGTCATCCCTTCAGCTGTGATGGTACCTTGGCTTGATCAACTCGCAGCCGAAACTCTGCCGGCCGTAAGTGATGCCGCCCGCGTGGCGCTCCGTCAACGTCACCTTGAAACGGCCGCGTTATTGCATCGCGATCGGCTGCTCGATTCGCCGAAACCTATCCAATGGGCTCGCTTGGTAAAAATCATGGAAATCGTCGATCCTTATTATCTCTGGGCGCGCAACGATCCGGTCAGCCTCAAGGGCGTCTTTGAGACGCTCCCCTATGAGTTTGTCGTCGAGGCCCGCCAGCTCCGTACGCGACTTCTCAAGGACCGAGAGAACGCGGCCTCCAGATCGGACAAGGATCGTTGACGCGCCGCGAGCACAGTTGTGTGCAGCTCGGCTAAGATTGGTTCGATGTCTGGACCCAGATGGAATAAATAGAGACCACTTGGTCAGGTCTGGTTTGTGCTGGTTCAAGCCTTCGCTGCCCGTCACGGGTCAGGTAAGATAAGGCTCGTGGCGACCTCAGAGTCCGCTATTGCCTATTCGAAGTCCACTTCCGGGCAGCAAGGCAGCCGGCTGCAAAGCGCCTCATCTCGGCCTTTCTCACCTGTTTTCAACGAAGCCATAACCTGCCGACCGTTCAGGTGAACTAGAACAAAGTGTTGTGCCCACTTGATCGGGAGGACGACTCCCTGCAAATCATCTCAATGGAGGAACAGGAGTCCAGCTCCGAAATCGCGCGCGGTTCGAGCCCAGCATCGCGGGGGCCAGCCGGTGCCTATATCGAAGGTGAGCTCGGCGCGCTATATCTGCTTGCGCTGCTGACGGGCAATCGGGCACCGGGCTTGCCTGACGCCCGGGTCGTCAGCGTTCGGTTCCAGGGCACGGAGCAGGGATTCAAGCTCGATGACCTGATAGTTTCGGGCGTGGGATCGGCGGGCGACTTCATCCTCGAAATCCAGTCGAAGCGGGATATTACCTTCTCGCCTGGCGATAGCGTCTATCAGGACGTCGCGTCGCAAATTGCGCTGAGCACGGTGGGTCCTGTCCCGGAGGACCGGCATCTTCTCGGCATCGCGACCCAACGGACCAGCCGCAAGATTTCGGGCGCCTATCAGGATGTGCTCAAATGGGCGCGAACTGCGGATAGCGCGACAGCGTTCTTCAACCGCATCGACGCCAAGGGCGTCGCGAGCAAGGACATGCGCGACTTCGTCGCGACGACGCGAAAGCATTTGATCGCCGGCGGTATCGCTGACAATGACCAGGCGATCTGGTTGCTTTTGCGGCGAATGCTCATCCTCGAGTTCGATTTCGAAGCGATGGCGCCGATTGCCCGGGCCCATGGTCTGGCGCTCGCGCGGGTGGCGCTGGCAGACGAGGATGTCGCCCGTGCCGAGGCGCTATGGAGCCGGCTGACCGACCTGTCGATCAAGACCGGAACCACTGGCGGTAACATTGATCGAGATAGGCTCAGGGCCGATCTTGCGGAGGCAGGGTTCCGGCTTGCCGGGGACCGCGATTATGGGCCAGCACGCGCCAGGATCGCCGAGCTCGCACAGAATACGCTTGCCCATATGGGGACGAGCGTGGCGGGTGTGACCTTGCCGCGATTGGAAGCTGTCGCTGCAGTGGACGATGCATCCGAAGTGCACCGGTTCATTGAAATCCGCGGAGATTCCGGTGTCGGCAAATCCTGGGTTCTTCGGCATCTCGCCGAACGCGTGGCGCGTCAGGCGCCGATCATCGTGCTTGACCGCGACGCGACGCCGGCAGGCGGCTGGCTGCCGTTTTCCCACGCGCTCGGCATCCCGGGTTCGGCGGTCGAGTTCCTGACCGATCTGGCCGCGAGCGGCGGCCCGACGCTCTTTATCGACGGCATCGACATGTTCGACGATGGCGGGCGCCAGCGAACGATCATCGAGCTCATGCGGGCGGCGAGCGCGATCGCTGGCTTCAAGGTAATCGCAACCATGCGCGCGGTCGGACATGGCGATGTCGAATCCTGGCTCGACGAAGGGATAGTTGCTGTACTGGGCGGCGCGCACCGCGTAAGCGTCGGGCCCCTGTCAGAAGATGAAGTTGCGATCCTAGTCGATCAGGCGCCGGATCTGCGGTTGCTGCTCGACCCCAAGCACCCCGCCGCCGGTCTTGCTCGTAATCTTTATCGGCTATCCCGGCTGCTGACGGTGCCCAGCGCGACCGAGGTTCGCACCGAAGCGGCAATGGCTGACCTATGGTGGAAGACAGCGGACGGCACGGCTGCCCCCGAGGTGCGCGCAGCGCAGCGGTTGCTGGCCGCACTCGCTGCCAGTGCCTTGAAGGGAAAAGACGGCATCGACCTGACCACGGATTCTTCTGCTCGGTCGCATCTACTCAGGACCCTGACGCTCAAGGAAGTGCGTCGCGACCGGCTCGATTTCTATCACGACGTGCTGCGCGACTGGGCGATCGGGAACTACATCGCAGAGGATCCGAGCCGTCTGACCGAGCTCGATCTGAGTGTGCCGACATCGCCGCGCGTTGCGCGCGGTATCGAGTTTGCCGGCCGCCTCGCGCTCGAGAAAGGGAAAAATTTCAGCGCCTGGACCGATCTGCTCGCGCACCTGTCCCCGCAAGGGGCACACGGATCATGGCGTCGCCAGGCTATCCTCGCCTTGCCCCGGTCGGAGGCCGGCTTCGAACTGCTCGAAACGTGCAGCGCTGGTCTATTGGCAGACGGCGCAGCTCTCCTTATCGAATTGTGCACGGCGATCGCGGCGGCCGAGACCGTGGCGACGGCCGACTTGATCACGATGCCGGACGGCTCCAAGGTCAATCTGCCGCGCTCGTATCGTACAAATATTACCGGGTCGGCAGTTCTAGTCCTGCGCTGGGTGGTGGCGCACGCTGCCGAGATTCCAATGTCGGCGATCGGCGCGGTGGTCGAGCTGGTCCAAATACAGGTCTATTTCCTCAAGCACCTTCGACCGTTCGCCGAGCAGACGGCCATCATGCTGTTTGGCTGGCTGCGTCAGTTTGATGTTCGCGACGCCGAGGTGACGATCCCCGGAGAGCGAAGCCTCGGCCGGGCGGCGAGCGACGCGTCGCGTAGCACGATAGAGCAGTTGCGCCTGATTGCGGTCTTGCTTGGCGAATTCGCGCCTGATCAACTGAAGACTTATTTAAGGGAGCTCGGCGCCGAGAAGGACAGCTACAAGGTCAAGGCGATCCGGCCATTTTCCAAGACTATTGCGCCGGTTGCGCCGGCCGAGCTTGCGGACCTCGTGCTGTCGAGCCTCATTGAGAAGCGGGATCGGCGCGGCCGCCGTGACCGCTCGATGGGGCGAGCGTTCACCTTCGCAGACAGCGACTATCTGCCGGCCTCGCCAGCGCAGCCGCCATTCCTCGATCTGTTGGAGACCGGCGCGACCGAAGGGTTGAGACTGATTCGGACGCTGGTCGCGGAAGCGATTGCGTTCAACACCAACGGGCTTGTGTCGGAAGACGACGGCTACACCGTCGATCTCGGCCATGGCCCGCGCTTCTTTCCCTGGACTTCGAGCTACTTGTGGTCTCGCGATCAGAGCCACGAATATTCGGCGGCCTCCGGACTGAAGGCCCTCGAGGCGTGGAGCCAGCAGCGCCTCGACGACGGTGTCCCTGTCGATGAAGTGCTCACCGACATCCTTGGACCCGAGGGCAGCTGTGCAGCCTATCTGCTGGTCGCAATCGACGTGCTGCTGTCGCATTTCGGTGTAGGCCGTGATGTTCTCGCTCCTTTTATCGCGGCCTCGGAGCTGCTGGCTGCCGACCGTGCGCGTCAGACCCATGATCATATCGGTTCGGGAATCGATTTCCCTATCGGGAAAGAGCCGGATGGAAAGGTCAAACTCGCCGACTTGAAAGCCCGCCCGTCACGGGGTGCGTCCTTGTTTGACATCGTCCCGAATTATATGGGCGACGATAGCATTGCGAACCGTCTGCGTGAGCAGATGAGCGCTGCGGTCGAGAACCTGGACCCCTATGAGCCTTATTCGAACTGGGGAGATGCCCGGTTCATCGCACGCGTTGCCAACAACATGCTCCAGCGGTCGAACTGGACAGACATCGGGGGCGGGGAGTTGGCCTATCAATCGCCGGCGGACGAGGCCGCTCATCTTGCAGCGATGGAGAAGATGCGGGGTGAGTTTGTCCGATCGAGCGAACTCGAGGCGCGCATCAGTTTGGCTATGGGCGGAGAAGGCGAACACGCCACTGCTTCAACGGCACGCGATGCGGTCGAATACGCAGAGGGTGGTCTCCCCGACGACAGTGACACCGATGCTCTCAAATCGCGCTCGACGAGGCTGATCAAGACTGCCTTGCTGGTGGCACGCGATGGGGATGACGAGTTGCTCGCAACGCACGAGAGATGGGTTCGTCAGGTCATCTCGATCGCGTTGGAAGAGCAGTCCGATCGCGGAGGTGGTTCGCAGGATACGCTGCGCTTCAACCGCCCGGCGATCGCGACGCTTGGACTGATTCATCTCTGGGAGCGCAAGGGGAGCAACGCGGACCGAGATGCGCTGATCCGGCTCGCGACCCGCAAGGACCGCAGCGCCGCGCCGGCCTTTTCCGCCGGCCTTGCGCGGATCCTCGAGATCGAGCCCAGGCTCTTCAAAGCGGCGATGCACGTAGCCTTCTCAAGCATGACTTGGCGCTGGAAGAGCTATCAGGAGGAGGACGACGCCGAGCATGCGCGTTTCGAAGCAGAGCGGGCCGCGGCTATCGATGCCGCGGTCGCGGCCGAGATCGCGTGGCTGGATGGCGGCGCCGAACCTGGATGGCCGATTTGGCCCAGGGCGCGTCCACATCTACGCCGCGGCTCGCGCATCCGAGTTCCCGGACCAGTCACACCGAGAGAGTTCGACGATGACGAGGCGATCGAGATCGTCCACGTCGACAGCTCGGCTGCGGCGCAGTGGCTGGCGATGATCCAGGCCGCGCCAAAGGGATCGATCGGCTGGCGGCAGGAGGTGGTCGCGGCCTATGCCGACTGGACCGCGCGAATGAACGGATTGGGGCTATCGGTTGATATCGAGATCGACCGCGATCCCCACGACTGGAACCTGCACTATTATGCGCTGTTCGCCGAGCGACTACTCGACGGCACGCCCGCGTCATTCCATACCGATCTAAAGCTTGTGACCGACTTGCCAGACGAGCCCTTCAGCGACGTTGCGCAGGCGGTCATGCATGCGGCCGACGCGCTCTATTTCAATGATCCCCAACGCCCCGCCTCTCGGCCTGCCGATCTGCGCGCCAAGCTGGTGGAGCGGGTGATCGCGCTCAAGCGGTGGGAATACGCCGGCGATCCGGCCAGCTCGCGGATCGACATGGAAAGTGGCGGCATCATCGCGAAGATGCTCCTCAATACCTACGATCCGTTCAACGGGACGCACAGCTATCTTCCACCATTACTCTTCGACCGTGTCGACCCGCTGCTAGCCACAATGCGCCCTCTGCTGACGGGTGGCCCGACGGTGTTCGTGGCGCTTTGCACTATGAAGCTGCTCCTCGTTGCGCCGCGGGCGCGACACCTCGACTTTGTCCTCGATGCCGTGGAGGCCTGGTTCGATCGCACCCGCGCGGCGGGCCTGTGGATCACCGCTGGCATCGGTGGTCGCGTCGTGCGCTGGTTCGACGCCGCGTTCGCCGAACAACCGAGCCTGCTGATCCCGGCGCATCCCGCGCGGGGCCGGATCGACCGCGCGCTGGGCAATCTGATCGGGGTTGGCGTCGCCGAGGCGCATGAGCTGGAGTTGCGGGTGGAAGCGGCGGCGGGCGACCCACAGGCATCGGTCGCGCATCTGGATGGGAGAAGCTGAAAAGGTCCTCCTACACGATCGGCGCGCAAGGCGAAATCGCGGGATATCAAGCATCGGCTCAAACAGCTCGGCCAGCGGAGGGTAACTCGGATTTGCAGATTAGCTTTCGCGCCAGCCAATGTGTAAATGGAAGTCAAATATCTTGCGCTGGGGTAGATATTGCTCCGCCCGCATAATTGCTGGCTATCTTTCGCTGTGCCAAGGCTGAGCTCGTGGATATTCTCGACTCACAGATCAATGCGCCAAGCAAGTGGCAAACCTTCGAGGACCTGTCTTGCGCCTTGTTCGCGGAAGTATGGAGGGATCCAACCGCGCAGAAGAACGGCCGGATCGGCCAACCGCAGCACGGCGTCGACGTATACGGCTCGCCCGAATGGAAGCCAGGTACATACTTCGGTGTTCAGTGCAAAGGCAAGGACCAGGGCTTTGGCGGAAAGCCAACTAAGGCCCAGTTCGATATCGAGCTCGGCAAAGCAGAGGCGTTCGCACCACCTCTCGGGAAATGGTATTTTGCGACGACTGCCGAGGTCGATGCGGATCTCCAGGAGCACGCCCGCACTGTCTCCGCGGCTCGGGTTGCCGTCGGCAAGTTCGAGGTAGATATTCTTGGCTGGGGTGCTCTCAAGGCCTTGCTGGCAAAACATCCATCGGTCATCCGCCAATTTTACCCTGAGCTTGCGGCAGGCGCCGCCGATCTCGAGCGTGTTGCCGAGGCCGCCGACGCCGCCTTGGGGTCAATCGAGGACCGCTTGTGCCGCGGCAGTGAAAGTCTCCAACTGCCCCGGTCGGATCTCGTTGCGCGCGCGTCGGTCTACCTTGCTGAGCATAATATCGTCCGCGTCACCGGTGAGGGCGGAGGTGGCAAATCGGCTATCCTGAAGCGCCTGGCACTTGAGCACTTGGGTCCGCTTTTTGTTCTGAAAGACAATAGGGTTCGGGCAGGCTCGCTCGCCGAATATCTGGTGCAACTCGGGATCGGCGAGACACCTACAAAGCTGTTGGAGCGCCTCGGGCGCGGTGGCAATCTGCTGGTCCTGATCGACGGGGCCGACCGACTCCTGCTCTCGGAGCGGCGCGGGGTCGTGACCGACCTGCTGGCGCTTGCGGCACGTTATCTGGATGCCGGCAATTGGCGGATGATTACTTCCGCTCGCGCATATCAAGACCGGGACCTGGTGCTCGCCGCGCTCGATGACGCGGGGATCAGCAAGTCGGCGAGCCTTCCGGTCGATGCGATAGACAAGGAGGATTGTGAAGCAGTTGCGGAAGCGTTCCCAGCCTTTGCATCTTTACTCAGACGGAATGATCTTGCCCAGCAGAACCGGCGGCTCTTTCTTCTTCGCGAGCTTTTAAAGCTCGACGTACCGCCCGAGGGGCGTATCACCGAAATGGATTTAGCAGGAAAATGGGCTAATGCAGATCAGAATGATGCCCGCCTAACCGCTTGCCGGACCAAGGCTCTGTCGCAAATGGGGCGGTGGCTTGTCGAATATCCGACGCGCGCGCCTGGGAGCTCCGTTTTCGATCCGGAAGGAGCGCTCTGCCTCATAAGCGAAGGCACGCTGGTTTCAGACCCTCGTGCCGACGCAATCACGCTTGCTTTTGACGTACACGAGGATTGGCTCATCGCCCGTGGTCTGCTGCCCGACTGCGACCGGCTTAGCGAACGTTTGCGCGACAGCGGTGAGCCGTTGTGGTGGCTTCGAGCGGTTAGGCTCCTCGGACAATTGTGTCTCGAGCAAGGCCACTATGTCCGTTGGCGCGAAGTGTATGCGGCACTCGAAGCCGACACCTCAATAGATCCTGCCTGGGCTCGGGCCTGGCTCGTCGCGCCGCTCTATACCGAAGCCTCTAGCGCAATCCTTGACGATCTCGGTTCCGCCCTCGAAGCCGATGACTTCCGGCTGATCCGCCGTCTTCTTGACACGCTCCTCGTATCCGAGACAAGGCTAGACGAAACGCTCCTACACTCGCCTCGCCTTGCCCATTTTAGCGAAAGCCAACGCTACGCGATCGCAAGCTATGGCAAGCAGCCGGTGTGGCGAAGCTGGGTTCCTTTTCTACGTTGGTCGCTGCCGAAATGGTCCAATTGGCCGAAGAGTCTTGTTCCTCAGCTTACCGAGACTGCGCGGGTTTTCTGCCGAGCAACGCTCAACATCCCGAACGCCCATAGCCAGGCCATAGGACAGATCGTACGCCCCTGGCTGGATGAGATCGAGGAATGCCGTCACTTGCTCAGTTGGAGCGATAGACGTGAGCCTTTCGGGATCGATTTGCCGGACCGCGACGCTTGGAAGCTAATCGAAGAGAACCTTCGGGAGGCTCTGATATTCTGCGCTGAGTCGGACGCACGCAGTGTCGAAGCCTATCTCGCGCGTCTGGCTAATGATCAGCGCCTCGGCAGCCCGCGACGCAAGTTGCTGAAATCCCCTGGTTTCCTGCCCGGTAAGTTTCCAGCCACGTGGGCCAAGCTTTGCGCCTGCCATTATCTGCCGCCGCGACGCCGCTCGCGTAACGATCAGTCGATCCTCGGGCGTGAGCTATTTAGTTTTTCCGACGCTCATAGCGCGGGGCTCCCTGACGGTCAGAGTTGCTACCCGCCTGGCCCTTCACGCGCGGGTTTCCTTGAGTTGTTCGAGGCCGACGAAGTGTTGGCGCTGGATCTTTTCCATCGAATCGAACGGCGAGCCTCGGTCTTCTGGCGCTGGTACGCCCGCTGCCGCGACGGGGAACAGCCGCATGCGCTGACGCTCAAAATCGATGGGCATACCATCGCTCTCTGGGGTGACGAGACCGTTTACCGCTGGTCCCGAGCCGTACTCGGATCAAACATCCTGGGTTCGATGCATCTCGCGCTCGATGAATGGATGCATCGGCAAGCATCCAACGGACGGGATGTCGGCGACCTTATTAGGCTCGCTCTACAGCCCAACGGTCTGGTGGCGACGGCGGGTCTGTGTATTTCTCTCCTCAAGGCGCATGTAAACACGCC
The DNA here is from genome assembly GCF_000513915.1 of Mesorhizobium sp. WSM2561. Taxonomy (NCBI): domain Bacteria; kingdom Pseudomonadati; phylum Pseudomonadota; class Alphaproteobacteria; order Hyphomicrobiales; family Phyllobacteriaceae; genus Mesorhizobium; species Mesorhizobium sp. WSM2561. The sequence goes on along the minus strand of NZ_AZUX01000052.1, from coordinate 15,933 downwards.
GGGTGCGATTGATCACGCTGCGCCATTTCTCGGGACGCCGCGGTTCTGGAACTACGACATTCGCAAGCATATCGACGACCAACAACCGACGCATCGCATAAGCTACAGTTTCTCAGAGCGTGACCACCACTTCGATCAGGTCGAGGCGATCTTCGAGCGACATAAGGCGCAGTCGCCGATGTCGCACACGTTGATGCTTCCATTCCGCCTGAAGGCGGGCGAGACAGTCCAAGCCGAGTTCGACGCCTTGCGTGGCACGTGGAGTTTGGAGGATCTCGCCGAAGATGAGCGACAGCCGGCCGATTCATCCTGGGTCGCGGCGAACGGGGAGCGGTTCGCACGCATCCTGTCCGACAGCGACCAGAATCAGGTCGAGATCAGCTACAATGAGGCCAAGCAGCGTATCGAAGCCCATATCAATCCTCCGGCCGAGCAGCTCAAGATTATCGAGGCTGCAGAAGAAAACCGCTGCAGAATGGGACAGGTAAATCGGTTGGCGATGTGGGCGGTCCACTCGCGCGAGAAAGGTGGTATCGAGGAAGGCTTGACCCTCGAAGAGGCTATCGAACTAGCTGATCAAGTGATGGCCGAACCGCCCGAGGATGCCGATGATGGCGGTTTCGGACTGGCCCGAAAGATGACTTCCTTCGCCATTGTTGGAGCAGCAGCAATTGTCGTCGCAAGGGCCGACATGGCGTTTCTCGATGCAAGGCTCGAATGGGCTCGCGAACGGCTTGAGGCGGGTTGTCAGAATCGGCGCTCGCCAGCAGAAGAACACTTTACTGTTGATGAGGCGCTACTCAGCTTCGACCCTCAGGATATCGGAGCATGGGGGCTCGCCGCCTATGCCTGCCGCCAGGGCAACGACGCCATCGAGCGGCGTGTCCTCGAACTTGCCGTCGATCGGCTGCATGGCCTTCAAAAGGCAGTGCTCGATGGACTTCTCTGGGACGCAAACCCGGACTTTGCTCGCCGGGTGACCTTTGCCGCGCTGGACGTGTGCGTGATCGACATCGGTCATTTCTGGTTTGAGGGCAGCCAGGAAAAGGCTGCGAGACGCATGGCAACGAGGCGACTAAAGATTATCAAACGCGCTGCAAAGCCATGTCCGACGAGCCGAGTTCCAGACCTTCCGCCGGCACCCTATCGGTCTCAGTGGGTACGCGGTCGCAAATGGTATCATCCGCCGCGCCGCATTCGGCTGATCTCGCCTGTCGTGCTCGACTGGGGACGCGTGGCGGAAATTCTCACCCGTCTCGACTGGCGTCGCCTTACAAGCGAGACAACGGGGCGCGACGCTTTCGCGGCCTATTTGAAGGGTCTCGTCGAATGGACTCGGGACTATTCGGAGGGCGAGGAGTCGCGGCAGCACGACCGCCGCTATCCCTTCGAGTGGGCGCACAAGATGGCGCGCGAGGTGGGGCGCTTTGCGGCCTTCCACGGCGATGGGGCGATCTGGAACAGTCTGACCCGCTTTGAAGAAAGAGATCACGCCCGGGAACTCGTTGGCAACTATATGGAGGCGATCGCCCACGAACTAATGGTCAGCGAGCGGAGGCCCGACGCACGCTTCTGGTCCGCGTGGAAGCCCGCGGCGGAATGGGTCATGGCGACGGCCATCCCATCTCGGCAAACCAACTATGATTCACTCGACAATTGCCTAGAGGCTGCAGGGTTCGTGGGCCCTCGGTCGACTCCGATTCCGCCCGATTGGCCGCATCTCGCAGATATTCTGGAATGGATCGACACCTGGCAGCAAGCGACGCTTCACCTCCGCCGAGCGGCGTGGTTATCATTGCGTGTGGTCGAACGCATGTCGCTGGACGAACGGGCTTCCATATACACGCGATGGCTTGGCCGCCTTGTCGAGGCGCATGGGCGCAATCCGAAATTCTGGCAATATGATGATCTTGGCGACCGCGCCGCCGCGCTCGCGAAGCCGTTGGCCGATCACGCGGGCTGCGACAGGCCCGAGATCCGGCGCATATTGGCCATTATGGCCGACGCTGGTTCGAACGCTGCGCTTGCGATTGTCCCATTGTTTGCGCAGCGGAAGGGCCGTTAGCCAGGTCGCTAGACATCTCCGCGCTTCCCTAGCCCGGTAGATGTCGCCTGCTAACCTATCCGAAACCGAGCCGTGCTAAACTTAGGCCTGACAAGGATGCTTTAACGGGTATAGTTCAGTCCGGACTGACCGTCGTTCGGCATCGGCCTGAGCAAGGTTGGACGCGGGGCTTTCGAGCAAGCGGAACAGCAGCTAATCGCGCAAAGCGCGCGGCTCTCGATTCCGGAAATCGATGCTCTCGCCGACGGGTTTGCACATGGCACCATCCAGCTGAACGACCTCCTGCATGGGCTGCTGAAATAATGGGACAGGCCAAACAAAAGAAGAGCCGCTACCAGCAACTGCTGGAGGACAACCCGCTGTGCTGCCTTTGTGGAGGCGTGACCAAGCCGTCCACGGTCGATCACATCCCGCCTCAGGCGTGCTTCCCGCGTGGGTTCTTCCCGGAGGGTTTTGAGTTCCCCGCGTGTGAGGCCTGCAACGGCTCGACCAAGACGGAGGACCAGATATTCGGCTACTACATGCAGATGGGAAACCCCGACCTGTTCACCAAAGACTTGTGGTCGATGTGGCGGCTGCAGGATGGCATCAAGAACAACTATCCGGCCGCGCTCCTGAACACCAAGCTCAGCAATCAGGCAAAGGCGGCGGCACTTGCTGAGATGGGGATTCATGTGCCAGCGGACGCCGATTTGTCGAACATGCCGTTGGCTGGTGTGCCTGCAGAGTTCCCTGCGGCGGCCACGAGGATCGGGCGGAAGATGGCGTGTTCGATCTACTACAAGGAAACAGGCGGCAAGTTCCTTACGAAGAAGCACTACATCTGGACCGCAACGGTTCACAGCAGCCATCCGCGCGCGTCGCAGCTAACCGACTACGTGAATAGGATGTTGCCTGAAAAAGAGGTTGGCGGCCGGGGCAACATCAAGGATTACGGCAGGCGGTTCGGTTACCGTTACGGGTACAAGGAGAAGGAGGACTTCATGATCTCCACCTCGCAGTTTGGAGTCGGGTTCATCACGATCTGTACCAGTGGCATCCTTGATAAGGGCAAAGAGCGGATACCACCCGAGGAGCTTCAGACCATTTTCCCGACGCCCAAAGAGCGGGCAGCTGTCGCTGATGCAAAGGAAGCGGAGAAGCCAGCAGCTGCCCCAAAGGCTTGATTGAGCCTAGTCCTCTACGCTGACGCTCACTTTGCCCGGTCCGTCCTCGATATGTCGGCGTATGACCTGCCCGATGTCCGACCTGCCCTGCATCTCAAATGACAACGCGAGCTGTGGCAACTGGTAAGCGTTGCCGTTATCTTTCATGAACTGCACGAAAGCTCGACCAGGTTTTCAATTTGGTCGAACGAGCTGCCAGACGGGGCGTGCGCAATCACTCTTCTGGTGAAGTCTTCGATTTGGACCTGTGAAACGGCAGCAGTTAGCCGCCGCACCGTCTCCGGGCCGGTAAGCAACTGTTCTTGGCATCCGCCTCATAGCTGAAATCGAATTCGATACCGTTCTTGATAGCCGTGTCGGCGAGACGGAGGCCTGCCTTCGCAACCTTCGACATATGCGGCAGCTCAATCAGCGGACTTTGAGGCACCGCATGCGTGCCTTTGAAGAATCCCTTCAGTCCTGATGGCGATCCGGAGGTCCGGAGATGGCGCAGTGCCCGTTCCGGCGGCCAGCTCAAACGGCAAGATCTGACCCTAAGCGGCCTCTTGTTCTTCGATAGGTGAGTGGCAGCTTTGCGCCCAATGTCGGCCATTCAGAACAGTTTCGCGATATCCCAGAAGCTGCCATTCGGCCTAAGCCGACTTTTTGAGATGAAGAGGGTAGTGAACGTAGACCTGCTCCCGTTGGCCCTGAGCTAAGACCGCCTTAGCCGATACGCTGCGGTTTCCCGATCGGAACGCTATTCTGGATCTCTCCGTCTTTGCGACAGAACGCGCTAGTTAGGCACTCGGCGAAGGTCGATCCCTACGATCTTATTCGGTGAATGCTACGGGCACTGCGCGTCCATCAGGTTCAAGCGGTCGAAGAAGACGCGGTTGCGACGCTTGGCATCGGCAAGAAGCCGGCCGTAGTCGATGACCTCGAAATAGATCCCGAAGGTGCGGTGATATCCGTAATAGGAGCGCTGATCCGGCGTCGGCATCGCGTCCGACATCTTCAACTCGGCGTGCATGCTCGGCGTGATGTCGCAGACGACGTAGGCGAAAGCGGGGATTCTGTCCCCCGCAACCGCCAACGGCCGGCCGTTGTCATCCCTGAACTGGCCACCACGAATGAGCTGTATCTGTTCGAACACTTGTCTGAGCGGATTGTCGTCGCCGTTGTAGTCGTCCCGCTGCGGCCGTTTGAACTCGATGACGGTGATGCTATTGAGAGGCATCCCGTCGTCGGGCTTTTCGGAGAACGCAATCTTCCGGTCAAAGATGAAAAGATCCGGCCGCTTCCGTGATTCCGAGTTGAAATCGGTGTGGGAGTTTAGAGGCCGGTCAGAAGCGATGAACGAATGGAAGTTGAGGCGTTCGTCGATGATCCAAAGATTCTGTTGCGAATAGAGGATGTCTTGGTCCGTTGCCCTCATCGGGAACAGGATATTGTGGACTGCCTCTTCGAGTGGATACTTGCCCGTCCGCTTGTCGTTGGAGAGTGCCTTCTCCAGCAGCTCGATGATGATCTTGCGGTGGGATACGTACTGGGCGAGAGCCGAGATGCCGAGTTCGTTAGAACGCTCCATAAATTCTGATAGGCGCTGACGGTACCCTTCGTAGTCCTCCTGCCTGGCTGCCTCGGTCAGTATGCGCGAACCTTCTTTTTTGAGGCTGACCTCGCGTTGATGTAGTTCCCGGTGGAGCGCCAATTCCATGTCCATCTTGGAGGCGTTCGGGGAGATTGAGCCTATGAACTGATCGAGGTAGCGAAGGAGGGGCTTGTACTGGGGAGCTTCCGTCCGGACGTAAACCAGGACCCGCTTCGCTTTCGCGGCGTTAAGGCCGTCGATCAGCTCGGCAAGATCCCGTTGCACGAACGCGAGGCATTCCGTCCTGATGTCCGAACGTCGCAGGTCTTCTACTGGAAGCAGATCGCCTTGTCCGTCCTCCAGTTCCTCGCGTATGTCGAAGTCGGTTCGGAAATTGTTCACTCTGTCGTTGAGGTACTCCCCTTGGACCACCGCGAGATAGACGAAACTGTTTCCCTTCTCGTCCTGTAGCCGCCCGATGAAGTTAGGGATGAATTGGTCGAGCCGTTCGGTGATCACCGCGCGGGAGTTCGCTGCGTAGATGAGGCGATGTTTCGATGCGCGAGGCGAGTGCAGGCGAAACCCGTCGATGCGGAAACTCCGTCCTGCTATCTCGAATATCTCGCTGTGCCCGCCGCGCTGGAAATTCTCATCGAATACCTTGTTGAGGGACAGCTTAATGCCGCCGTCAATAATCTCGACTTCGGGGCATCCCGACTGCATCAGGACGAGGATGAAATGCTCGGCCAGTCGCTGAGCCAGTATCTCGATGTCGACCGGGCATTCTTCGCGATAGGGCGAAAGGAAGCCACCGAGTCTGACCGTGGTGCCTGATGCACCGCTATCGATCTGCGCCGCACTGGCCGCGTCGGGGTCGTAGTCGAATCCGAACTCGAAATCTCGCAGCCAGTGACTTGGCTCGTCGTCGCCGTCCTGGGCTTGGAAAGTCGTCCTGACGTGAACCGTCTCGAAGGCCTTGAGCCACATGAACCGGCCGAGGCCCTTCCCGCCTCGTTCGTACTTATGTTCGGAATAAGCAGTGTTGAAGGAGTCGAAGTTTTCGTCGGTGAAGCCGATACCGGTATCGCGGATCTCGAATCCGACGATAGGGGCGTTGTCCTCGCCAATCAGATCTGCGTCGCGTTCCACGACGATCGTGACACGATGCCGCCTGCGGGATTTTGTATCCTGAATTGCTTGAAACGAGTTCATCACCGCCTCGAACAGCGGAAGTAGCGCCTTCCATCTCGGAAGCTGTGTCTGCCGGATTTGCCCCCTGAGGTTGGTTCGAAGCATTCCCGGCTGCAGGGCGATGTTTTGGTTCATTGGTCCGGTCTATTTTCAGCTTGATCCGCTAGTTCTCTGCCTCCTGCTCGGAAGGCGCAACCCAATGGTATCATCACCGCGAATCGGTTCCAGTTAGGAAGACGCTGTGTTTGCACCGAATATCGCTGCCGTACGAGCCGTGAGAAGAACTGAGGCTGATACGGATTTCAATCCTGTGAAGGTCTGCTAGCACACGAGAGTCACCAGTCTGGTCCGCGCACCTTTTGCAGGCAAAGCTTGCCGTACCCAGCAACGCGCTCTCGAGTTGGCCGTTCAGAAGCGCTGCGCCTACTAAAAAACTCGTCCGCTGATCGGGCAGGGGTAGTCGCATGCGACGCGCCTGCCGTTGCATAACCTTCAGGTATGTCTCTACGCCATGGAAGCCTGGTGCAGGCGCACCTTGTGCTTCTCCCATCGCCTGCAGAACTCGATTGTCCTCTCCACAATCTCGCTGTCCGGATTGATGATGAAGAACGTGCGGCAGCTATATGCAGTTGCCCGAACCGCTAGCGCGGGCATACCAAGCTGACGTAGCCAGTGGTCGACCTCGGCATCGTGGCCGCCCTTAAATCTACTGTTGTGGTGGTAGATTACTGCGCATCGACCCTTGCTCAGAGCAAGAGCCTCAGCCATAGGCATCTGCTTTCCAAATCCTACGGTTCGTCTCCGCCATTCTTCGTCATCGACTAACCCGTTGTCAGGATCGGCAAAAACGAGCTCACACCCTGATAAGCGCGAGCACGCCTTTTTGAACCAAGTATCGCGCGCTGCCGACCTACTTGAGGCGCGCAAGCCAACGGGCAAAACGTCCGCGACAAAGAGCCCGCTACCGTCAAACGCACGACGCAGAGCTTCGATACCCCGATTGCTTCCGCGAACGAGCGCGCTCAACAGATCAAAGACCTCCGCATCGAGGTCCCGCCAGACGGAAGGGTCATGCAAGTACTTAGTGTGGCGACCGTCACCGTTATGAGCCTCGTCCGGGTACAGATACCATAAGACGCCTGTGACTCGGCCAACGGAAAGGGCCCTGAGAAGAGACAGCTTTACATAGTCCCCAACGTCGCCTGCATATCTATTTTGCATCGACGACAGAAACCAGACTCGAGAACACTCTAAGGGCTCCTTGATGCCTGCAGTGCACCCAATTGAACTTCGAGTGCATCTATTCTTTTCCTAATTCTTTCTATCTCGACCATTTGACTTTCGTCGGCTCTTGAGGCAATAAGATCATAAGCTGACTGTGTAAATGTCCGATTTGAATAAATCTCAGTCAGCATTATGACCATGAAGCTGACAAAGAGCGCTAGACCGCTTAGATATCCGACGCGCTGTACTTGTCGGGCCACATTAACTGCCTCTTTGGACCGCCTGTCGACATCAACGAACAGAGGTCTGATAGAACTTCTTACAGGAATCTCGCGCTTTAGATGCTCGTTGTAGGACGCTTTGCGAAGCCAGTTCCGACCATCAGAAATCTTTTTGTAATCGGGGTAATTTCCGTATGGTTCTTTGCGGTCTTGATCGTATGTTGTCCTGGTGAACTCAAGCCAAATGAATCCATCTGTCTTATGTATATAGTAGTCTTCTGAAGTAAGATTGTGGAGTGGGATCAAAAGCTTTCCTCGGAAGCCCGGGTCAACCAGCGGCCCAGTCCCCAATAGAAGACCTCGATGAACGTGCTTGATTTGTAAGTTAAATCTTGCGGCAATATATCTGGGAAGTCTAAATGTTATATCGCTTTCCACAAATGTTATTTCGTTGGCGGGAACTCTGAGATAACCATCCGAGGTTAAGGTTATTTTCTCGAAACCTGAGCGTCCATAGATATAGGAGTTCCCGCCAATGCACGCCTCGTAAGAGGCGTGTTTCAGTTTTTCATTACTGATCGTAAAAGGCGATATCATCGCCGTCTTCTTCACATATTCTACTATATCAGTAGCAGAAAGAAGTGAGGGTGGAATCTTTCGATCTGAATTATGGAAGGGGTCCTTTTCAAAAGTGGACTTGGAAAGCTCGTCAGCCTCTTCGTCGCTCCACCCCAATATCTCTATTTCAGGCAAGTCGCTCATGAGTGAACGGTGCTCCTCTCAACCACCCCTAGAGGATCGAATCCAAGCCAATGAACGGGTGTATTTAGCGATTTTTCAACACCATCTACAAAAGCTGATACTGGGCTATTTGGCTCAGAGATGGATTCCACTGGGCCAATATAATCAAGATGATTGATAACAATTGTATCAGGCCGATTGGCCGCTATCGCTCTGCTTACTTGGCGAGCGTCGAACTGCCCAACCCGCCGCTCCTTGCGGGTCACGGTTGTGAACTCTCTAATATCTTTAGAGATTCCTCCGTCGCGAGCAATGTTTTCCCAAGTTGTTTCCCCGACCAACTTTCCAGAATTTCCGGCGACGCGGATTGGAAAGCTCCGGAGAACAAGTGTAACGTTATCAACATCTCGTGGGCTTAGCCCTGCTTCCGCTAGCGCAGCTGCAGCGGTCGTCGATCGCGCGGTAGCTTTCGGCCAGTAGCCACCGTCAAGCAACGAGAGGCCAAAGCCTTGAGACCCCTCGATCACGATTCGGCGTTCATCCGATAATTGTTCCCTCATCAAGAGGGTTGTGTCGCAGATGAATGGATGAAGTGTTGTAGTATCGCTTGCGTGAATCGCAGTTAGGGGGAAGTTTGTTGCATCGCGGGCAGCTGCCGCCATTACTGCAGCTCCGACTCCCGAACCTGTTGAGCCAATTGCATGAGCTAAAGTTGAATCAACCTCCCACATTTTGTGTTGTTCCGTGACAACGTTAGCATGTTCACTGATATGGATTCGATGTCGGGGGAAGTTAAGTGCTTCCATCTCGTCCAGCAAAAGGTTTACATCGATGTAGGACCCGGCCGGGAACACGACATCGACATTTAAGTCAACGCATGCGGCAGGCATCTGCCTTAAGGCCCACTTTCTTCCATTCTTATCAAAGGCTGTGTGACCAGAATTGGGTCCGCCCACACGAACCGCGGTGACCGGCTCCCGAGTTCGCCGGACGATCTCAAGCGCGACCTTTCCTTTGCCTTCAGATCCGAACTGGCCACCAACTACGATGGAGATTGGCATGTGTTTGGTCTCACTTCCATGATGAGGTTCATCGCGAACGAGCTTATGTCGTCCTTCCGCCCCACGTTTGGAAATACAAGATCGGCCAAAGAACGCATGGAATCAATCTGGCTCTCCACGGCAGATGCCGCTACCGCGTCGAAATCGCCGTCTGCGGCTCTCATTGCATACCTGTTCCGACGGATGCTCTCGTCAGCGTCAACGAACACATGGACGTAGCTGCCGCCTGCCTGTTCGGCGAGATAGGCATGATCCTCAGGAAAACGTAGCCCATCCACTACGATCGCCGGCGCAGCGCCGACTCGTGACAGGGTGCGCTCAGCAAGCCATCGCTGCCTTCCAGCACTATTTATCTCGTCGCCCAAAGCCTGGCGATGATGCCGATCAAGCGGCTGTCCGCGGTTCTCAAGTTCCTGATCGATTACGAGACTGAAGCGGGTATAGGCGAACCCCATCTCCTCGAGAGCCCGGGCCAAAGTTGTCTTGCCAGCCGCGATGGGACCGCTGATTCCGATGATGATGGGGTGTGCATTGCCGTCCAGCTTGGGAATAATCAGTGGCGGCTCTTCAGATGTTCCCATCGCTTCAGTAAGCCCTGACCAGTGAAAAGACCCCACCAAGGCGGAGGTAATTGCATCAAGTTCATCGTGTGACGCCGCAGTCAGATCCCCAACCACCCCAAAATCGGCAAGGCCAAGACGGAGCCATTCGACGCCAGCGCCTTTCCTGGGGATGCGCATAATATCCTGTGCGGCACCAGGATAGCTCTCGATTACCGGGACTCCAAGACGTCTGAGTGACGTAGCCAGGCGGATGCCACGTGCGGTCAGCTTCTGCATGCTGGGCAGCAAGCATGGATAGACGTTGACTCCGCGCCTCTTCAGTTCGCGCTCACACTCGCGCATTATGCCAAAGCGCGTTCTGCCCGGATCGGAATCTTCGACCGACACCCGGCCTGACGGAAGGCAGAGGGGGGAGTCAATCGAAACCAGATCGGGCTTGCCGCTCAGCGTCAGCTCAAGCAGATCTGCGTCCGTAAAAACAGTCTCGAACGATGCCTTCTCGCCATCAAGAAGGCACCAGCCGGATCCGCGGGCCTCAGAGCCCGTCAGATCGATTCCAACAATACGGGCGTTTTCTGCAGGAGTGCCTCCCAGCAACTGGTCGAACGTGGGCGCAGACGACAACTCGGCGCGAGCGCTTTGGAAAGGAGGGATATCCATCCACCCGGAAGGCGCTGCCCAGTCCCTGAAGGCTGCACGCTGCAGAAACAGGTCAGGGTCGATCTGAAACCGATCTATGACGTGATCAAAAATCGCGCCCATAGCAGCGATGTCGGCTCTGTTGTACCGGACTAGCGTTTCCAACGCGGCGACATCACCACGGAGATACCGATGCCACAGCAAGACGGCTGCGAACCCGTCCACGTCCGCGATCTCGCCCCGTAAATCGAGCCCGAGAACGCGTTCGATGGCCTTCTGACCGCCGGTGAGACCCACGCGGCGGCAAAGATACATGAGATCAATGTGGTGAACAGGAAACGCTACGTCAGGGAATTCCTGTCGGATGAATCGCTGGTCAAACCTGATGCCGTTGAAGGTTACAAGGGCAATCGCGTGCCTAGCATCCTCGCGCAAGCGGTCATGACTGTCCCCCTTAACCATCGTGGAAGCCCTGCCGCCAATCGACCAACCGATGACGGTGATCTCGTCGTAGTGGTGGCTGAGACCAGTGGTTTCGATATCGAGAAACAGTACGCGCTCAGGGTACTGGCTGCAGAGGTTCAGTTGCTCCTTCAGGCGGAGGGGGAGGTTGGGCCGGCGTTCCCCCGGAGGCGTCCGGGCGAGCATCACATCGCGGCTCCGGCCACGCCGTGCAGTTCGGGCGTGCGAAAAGCCACCGACGATGAGTTCCGGCTTGCGCGATAGGCCATCGCGGTCTTGAAGACGACGCTCTTTGGCCCGACTGCCAGCACTCTCGAAGCTCCGATTGTTTCCCCGCGCTAGGCTACCTGTTTCAGGTCCTTTTGGCGATTATGATGATTCGTTATACAAGGATATTCCATGTGTTTGAGACATGCACGGTGATCGTTTGAAGCGCAAGAAAACTGAGTATGTGGTCGGAAGGTACGACGTCACGATCGAGTCGATTGTCGACGATTCTTCACGTCTTCACGACTATGGGTTCAGCCGCGCAACGTGGCACCGCGGCGCGCGCTTGCTGCAGCGTTTGGGATCGGACCAGGCACTGGAACTCATGGATACCAGGGCTGATCGAGCGCTCGCCCGGGGCGATCTCAAGATGTGCCATAAATGGCGCGATCTAATGGGCGTTATCCACGCGATTGAGTCAGAGGAACCTCAACCGACAGACAGAATTCATTAGGCTGCCTGAGCATCAGGTATGGCCTTTACGGACCATGAGGCAAACTTCCCGCCGATCAACACAACGAGTTCGGCGCATAGCCTTTGCAGCCTCTGCTCCAGCATCCATGGTGGGTTGCAGACCGCCATGCCGCTGCCCGCCAGTGTGACACCGTCGCGACGGATCGGGCAGAACTCAGCCCGAATTGCATTCTTGAACCCTGCATCCCGGATCGCAGTGGAAACGCGATCGCCCAATGTGGTGTCTTTGATCGGATACCAAACTGCGTAGATTCCTGTGGCCCACTTCCGGTATCCGGATCGAAGCGCCTGGGCTATGCGGTCTGACTCGTCCTTACCTTCGAAGGGGGGATCGATGAACACCAACCCCCTGCGTTCTGGGGGCGGTAGCATCGCTCCAATCGCCTCGTAGCCGTCCCGTAGATGGACATACACCCGACGGTCTTTGCGGTAGCGCTCCCTCAGTGCGCCTCCATCTTCGGGATGCAGCTCACAGACAATGAGACGATCGTTTTCCCGCAGCACTCGCCGGACAAGCTCCGGAGAGCCAGGATAAAACCTTAGGCCCTGCTCGTTCAGCGATTCGAGCACGTTCTGGTATATGGGCGCTGTCGAAATGGGGCGGCCGAACACCTTATTCACCCCGGCGTCCCGCTCGTTGGTCCGCATCGCTTCATCGGAGAGAAGGTCATAAACGCCTATGCCTCCATGCGTATCCAACACCGCAAACGGCTTTGGCTTCTGGAGCAGGTGTTCGAGAATCAGGGTCAACGCCGCGTGCTTGAACACCTCGGTGTGGTTGCCTGCATGGAAAGCGTGTCGATAGTTCATTCTATATCGATTTCATCACAATCTGACGGGGAGCCGCCATATAACTCAGGCCACCCGAAAAAGAATACCGAAGCAAGGGCTGTCTTGCGTGAGCAGCAAGCCAGCCTCTTTCCACTCTGCAATCATTGATCCTTGTCCGACAATCGGTAGCGTAAATAACAGATCTCAGTGGGATCAACTGCGGTCGGGGCGAGTCCCGCCCGGGCGGGCTAGTCGGAGCGACGGCTGCCTCCGATGGCAAGGGTCCCAAAGGGCGACAGAAAGCTCCGTCGCAGTACCCGGCGCTTAACGGCAGCTATCTGGTGCAGACAAATGAAACCTGACAGTCCGGTATCGGCCCCCTTCCGGTCATTCACAAGCCGGCGATAGCCGAAGTGAGTCAGTGCTGTTGACGTCGAGAACACATAGGCCGCCACTACATGTTCGCCTTTTGTGCTCAAAAAGTCGCATAAATGGCAGACTGGAATTCAAACATTCCGGCTCATTGTTTTCGCGGGTTCCGCTCGTGGAAAAGTTGGGTGGCGCAGAACCGTAGGCCTTCCATGAATGCGGATTTCCGCATCGCCTACCCATCGTCGATGCGGAACCTTATCAAACCCGAGAGCATATTCGCGTACACGATTTCGAGTAACGCGGCGATCTTTTGATCCGCAACCTTGCACTTGACGGATGCAGTGGTGCTACGCTTGCGGAGCCCCGGTGTCTCCACACGGCAATCCATCCTCGTGAGCCGATGCTATCGTGAAATCGCAGCACTCCGAGTGGCTAGATCGCCTAAGACAGCATGAAGAAGCGTTCCAACTTCTTGTTCGGCGAGCCCGGGTGCAATTCCTGATTCGGACAGTTGAACGAGAATTGCCTTGGCGGTGCTGCGCCAGAAGGCATTCGCGTCCTCCCCGTGCTTGGATTCCAAGACCCGGGCGATACCTTCGACCAATTTCCGCCGCCGATGCAGCGGAAACGCGCTTATGTTCAAATCACACATCAATCACCTCACGCCTTCAGTCTCGCGAATGAGCATTGGCGGGTTAGAATTGGTTAACAGCGCTTTTTGACATTCGCCAGGCTCGATGGACGGTGCCGCATACAGCCACTGGTCGCGGCGCATGGTCGAGTTCGAGTTCCTGTTCAAGAAGTCATTGGCGATGATGAGCCGCGAGGGATTGCGCAGGGAGTGATTTGGGCAGGCAGGCTCTTGGTCTTGGTCTAGGGCGTGTTCGCCGCCTCCGTCCGCAGCCACGCTGCGTCGCGACGGACTTACTTTCGGCGCCACCGCGGGATTGAGATCGGCTTCCACGGAGTTGCCAACGAGCGGACTGATGGATAAAGGCCGGTGCAAACAAGAAGCGCGGGCACGCTTTATTCTGACCGGGCCGTGACCTCTTCAGCAAACAACTTTCTCTCAAGGAAGAAACCATGAGGCGCCAGACGCGACCATTTATCGTTGAAATCAAACAGAAGCGTGGGCGTCAAAGACGGGTCGGGCCCATTTGGGGTGATTTCGATTTCTCAGCGGCGATCGCCGAGACGACAAGTGAGCTTGAAGAGACAGAGCTGCCAAATTGTCAGATTATTGACTCCAATGTGATATCCGCCGATCGTGAACATGTGTTCAAACTGCACGCGGAGCCTTTTATGCCAGATGTCAAAGACGCTAAACCTATAGAAGCCACCTCTGAGCCGGCTGTCAAAGCGGGGTCGCCAAAGAGGAGAGCCCCGCAATCGCGGAAGACGAAGGCGCAGCCAATGTCATCTGCGCGCACCACTGGAGCCACGCCGGCATCCTCAGCGGCTGAATCATCGGCAGCTGTTCGGAGCGGCCGGAAAATCTACTCCGAAGAGGAGCGGGCCCAGAAGCTCTCTGAGGTCGAAAAGTCGATGAACGGTGGCGCTACTTTGAAGATGGCGGTAAGCCAAGCCGGCATAGCGGAGCAGACCTACTATCACTGGAGGAAGGCCGCGACACCTGTATCGGGCAGCGATGATCTGAAGGACCTTGTCGCGCTCGAGGACGAAAACAAGCGACTGAAGAGCCTGCTCGCCGAACGCCTTCGCAAGGAGAATGCGGAACTGAAGAAGAAGCTTGGATTGGCGTAGCAGGCCGGTGTCGACCGCGCGCCCGGGCTAGAAATGGCTGTGTCAGAAGGGCGTCACGACACGAAAGTGGTGAATCTGTCCGACTTTCTAGAACATACGGTGATCACGCTGCGAGAGTGGATGTTTCTCGCCGCCTTGGCCTGAGGTCGGCGGTCCGTCGGAGTCCAGATGTAATCGCCAGTGAGACTGATAGGCTGGACACCCGAGCGGGGTGATCGGTTTGATCACATCGGGCGGCGTGGCGATGCCTTCCCGGTTGAGCTCGGCGAAGGCCGGCTCGAGATAGAGAGTGTTCCAGTAGGCGATGGCATTGATCAGTAGCTTCAGCCCGGACGGCCGATAGGACGGACTCTCGAAGGTCCTGTCCCGCAATTCTCCGAGACGGTTGAAGAACAATGCGCGGACCAAGGCGTTCTGGGATTCGCTCTTGTTAAGGCCCCCAGTTGCGTTCCTGCGCATTTCGGGTTGAGGCAGGAAGGTGTGGACCGATTGATGGCCGAGATCGCGTATCGCCAGGCCAGTCCGTTCTGACGCGGGAATGCGGAAAGCTTCGCCAGCAGGGGTCGGGGCTGCAATAACGCTCCAGAAGTCCGCCGAACCCCAGATCGGAGCGGCGGCACATCCTCTTCCGATGCGCACCCCACAAGAGGTTCACATGACGAAGCTTCTCGACAATCACGCCGGAATCGTCCAGCCCCGAAGAAGCCGCTCACTGATGTCGGGGCAGCCTGACGCGCATCTTCTTTTCCCTGGCGTTTTCTTGCATCCCTTAGCCAGGCGGCATCCCTCACTTTGCTCCCTCACGCAATAATATTCTCCCGTGCGGCGACTTTCCGAATTGGCTTGACTTCCAAATCTGTAGCTTCGGCCGCATTGCAGACCGCGGAAGTTCCGACCACTCGCTCCAGGGCTTGCCATGGCCTTTCGCCTCTTTGTTCCGATCCTTGCCGGTGCGACGCTACGAGAGCGGCTACTTGCCTGCATCGGCGCCATGATCGGCATCGCATTGACCGGCGCGATCAGTGCGCTGGCGATCGGGCCCGGCGCGCATGTCGCACTGCTGGTGGCGCCTATGGGAGCATCGGCCGTGCTGCTTTTTGCGGTGCCTTCAAGCCCGCTGGCGCAACCTTGGTCGATTATCGGCGGCAATACTATTTCGGCGCTGGTCGGCGTCACTNTTGCGCAGTTCGTGCATGATCAAGTGATCGCATCGGGCCTNGCGGTGGCACTGGCGATCGCGGCCATGTCATTCACGCGTTGCCTGCATCCGCCGGGCGGCGCGGCGGCGCTGACGGCCGTGCTCGGGGGACCGGCCGTGATCGGCGCCGGCTTCCTTTTCCCCTTCGTGCCGGTGGCGCTGAATTCGGCAGTACTGGTGG
>NZ_AZUX01000051.1:0-43792 GCF_000513915.1 Mesorhizobium sp. WSM2561 | reverse complement strand
GTCTGCGTTTCCTGCTGGAACCGTTCGGACAGTTCGCTTTTGGCTGTTTCGAAATCGGCCGGCTTACGGCCCTGATCGTCTTCGCGCTGCATGGTATCTCCTAATGGAATCCGAGGAAGGAGAGGATCGCAAGCACGACGACGACAAGGATGAGATAAATGACACTGTTCATGGTGGCAATCTCCTCCATTGCCTAAACGAACTTGGCGGGGGCAAACATGTTCCGTCACTTCAAGCTAAAATAGTAATCGCTAACCAATCGCTGGGCCGGGTGAAGTCTCTGGGAACTTCGCACGCGCCGTGAGCCAACACGCGGACCTAGGCGGGCCATGCGGAGCGCCTCGGTGCACCGGACCTCAAAGGCTCATGGTCGGACTGCATAATGACGCGCCACGCCTAGCTCTCATTAAGGTCAAAGCTCACCGGAAGGTTGTAGTCTATTGCACGATTGGCAATCATGTTCGCCAGGTCGGAATCTGAGACCGAACATGCCGGTACGATCTGTTTGAGCGCCTTAACGGCGAGCCCCGTCGATATGAAACTATGGCGCCGCCTCCGACTATTTACATACTGTTCGATGAGATTTTCGAGCTCACGCATGTGCAATCCTTCTTTGACGTCAACTGTGCCAATTGAACCCAGCCGTAATCGATCCGGAGCGAGGGCTCATTCACATTGTTTATTTGACGAGAAATCTTGATGCCGCATCAGTGCGCCGACGCGTCTTGGCCGAGGGCGGTCACCGTGGCTCATGGAAGAGATTTAGGTAAGTCGTATCAAAGTCGGCCAGTAAGGCCAATCGCTGGAAATCAAGGATAACAATCCTCCGGTCTTTCCAGATAACCAGGTCCTTCGCTCGAAGCTCCTGCAGTGTCCGATTCACGTGAACTACAGATAGACCAAGCACGTCCCCCATTTCCGCTTGCGTCAGTGGAATAGCGAACTTCTGGTCAGAGGCCAATCCGACTATCTCTAATCGGACATACAACTCGCAAATTATATGTGCGAGATGCTGTTTGGCGGAGCGACGCCCGAGGCAGGTTATCCAAGTCCTTTGGATCGAGGCGTCGATAGTCGTCGAAAGCCAGAGCATCCGGGTGAGATGTGGACTTCCACCCATTGCTGTAAGCAGGTCTTTGTGTCGAATGAAAACTACATCGCACGAACCCAGCGCGCTCACGCTGTGGTCCATCACTTTTAGCAGTAAACTATGCAGATCGACAAAGTCTCCCGGCACGTGAATTGCCGTTATTTGACGCTTTCCTTCCCGAATAGCCTGGTTTCGAACTGCGAACCCATTCGCGACAAGGCAGCTTTCGGTGGGGCGGGATCCCTCCCTGACGATCTCCTCATCGGGTCCGAAAGTTACCGGCCGAACCGGAAGAGCCTCAATAAGCGCGATCTCGACTGGCGGCAGGGTGTCGCGGCGGTCGAGCATGTGAACCAGGAGGTCTTTGCCGAACATCGCGGTGCCTTTTGAGCAGATCAGGCATCGAGTTCCAGCGGCTCGTGCCAATTGACATGCCGCAGGTCCCGAGCATCTACGACTTGGCCGCCTGTCGGACACAGATAGAAATGGTCGCTCTCATGTTCGACTTCTTGGCTATGTCTCTTGCCGATCATGGGCGGCCCTGGTTGTGAAAGGTTCGGTCGTCGTTCGAGATCCGTTCTTGTGTGGTCACGGCGTTTCCGAGCTTCCGAGCCTCCCGATACAGGGTCTCGCGATCATTGCCGTGCTTGCCAAAAAGCTCGCGGATCTGCGGTATTGAGAGGCCGAACTTGGTAGCGAAATAGCGGAATTCATAGTCTTGGTCGCGCGCGACGCGGTTTCCGTCGCCAGAACCTCTATTGCTCTTGTCGTCGGCCATTTTGGTTCCTCCCTGGCTGGCCTTCAGATCAAACGCAACGCGGATCAGCGTCTTTTGTTGCCGCCTCTTATTAGAATCACATTATGTTCTGTTCAGCTGATATAGGCCGCTCACCTGGACCTGATCATGTGGCCCTGTGAGGTGTGGCGCCGGCCGGCCCGACTGGGTAAGCTGGAGCGGGTAGCGGGAATCGAACCCGCGCGTTCAGCTTGGGAAGCTGACAAGCTACCATTACATCATACCCGCGCAGCAGCTTCGTTACCACGCAAGCCGGCGTTCGGGCAATGGGTGAGCGTGCACTCGTGCCTTGCCAGACTGTTACTCCGTCGTGGCAAGGGTATTGTCTGTGGCAAAGGCCGGCCAGTATTTCGAAATGGCCAGCGTGGCCCCGACGGTAGAAAAATGGCCGTAATCGAAATAGAGGAACTGGCCTGCGTCGGCGTAGGAGCAGCGTCCGGCGCTGCAGAGGAAATTCAGCGGATCGATGAAGGTGGCGCCTTTGGTAAATGCGCGCACACGGTTGTTGATGTCGGGATCCATGGCCATTGGCCAGGACGTATCATCGAGATTTTCGCGCTTTGCGAAGAACGCGATTTTCCGAACATCGGTTATGAACTGCGGGGACTGGCCGATGACAAACACACGCACACCCAGACCACGAAGCGTATCGATCGTTTGCTGGAGACCGTCGAAACTTCTGGCCTCATAATCGGTCCACCGACCGCTGAGCACGACCGTCTTGATGCGAGCGTCCTGGATAATCTTCAGGGCTTGCTGATTGAACCGCATGCAATCCGGGCGTCCATAGGAGAAGTAGGAGAGAATCGGGGGACAGCCCGCGTAGGTGTATTCCACGATATTGGCCCGGAGTTGATTTATGTTGGCGTCCAGGCCTGGAACATAGTGGGCGGCGAACGAGTCACCCCACAACAAAACGGTTGTAGGGAAGCCGCGTGTGCGCGTGCAATCCTCGATATTCCAGTTTTCGATCCGGCTGAAGCCCTCGTTGAAACAGGTGCCATTGCCCCAGTCCCCGACAGGAATCCGCTGTTGGACATAGTCTGGAAAGCGTTGCGGAAAGCCGTTGCCGAGCGCCCCCGCCGCCCCGCCAAGGCAAAGAACAGCGATTGCGCCCGCTGAAAAGGCGAAGATGGGCGCCGGGGCGGTGAAGCTCCTTTTCTGCCGAAACGGCTGCTCGACATACTTCCAGGAAAACGCAGCCAGCGCGAGGCTTGCTACCGTCAACGCAACGGTCATCGACGGGTCGAATTCTTCTAGTGAGAGATAGTGCGCGAACGCATTGATCGGCCAGTGAACAAGATACAGCGAATAGGAGATGAGGCCGATCCAGACCAGCGGCCGGACTTCTAGTATGCGGCTGGCGATCGTCGAGGGGCTGTTTTGGCCAACATAGATAAGCAGGACCGTTCCGACGCAGGGATACAAGGCGTTGTAGCCCGGGAACGGATCGCTCTCCGAGATCGCAAAGAACCCGATGGCGAGAAGGCCAAATCCGGCCAACCCGAGCAGTTCCATAACAAACCGGCTGCTCAGGGGCGGGGGGCGTTTCAGCATGAGCACGGCGCCCAGCATGAGTTCCCAGATCCGTGTCGGCAGCAGGTAGAATCCCGCGTTTGGCGCCAGCCACGTCGCCATGACCGCCAGCACGAAACTGCCGAGGATGATCGGCAGGAGTATCGTCAGCCAGCGTTTGGCAAAAAAGCGGTAGATCAGGAACATCAGGATCGGGGCAAAGATATAGTACTGCTCCTCGACCGAAAGCGACCAGGTGTGCAACAGCGGTCGGAGCTCGGCATCGATCGAGAAGTAATTTGACGTTTTCCAGAAATAGATGTTCGACCAGAAAGTCGAAGCCGCTATGACGCTGAGACTGAATTCATGCATATCCGACGGCAGAAGAATGAACAGGGCCGCAACGCAGGTGAGAAGCGTGACAAAGATCAGCGCCGGCAGAATGCGCCGGGCGCGGCGCCAGTAGAAGCTGACGATCGAAAACTGGCCGCGTTCAAGGTCGTCCAGCAGGCTTCCGGTGATCAGATAGCCAGATATGACGAAGAAGATATCAACGCCGGTAAAGCCGCCTGGAATTGCCGAGATGCCGAAATGGAAGAGTACGACCGGCAGTACCGCAACGGCCCGAAGACCATCGATATCGCGCCTGTACTTCATTCAAGAAGCCCTGTGTTCGCAAGTCACGGTGAGGCAGCGCAGTCCGTCCATCACCGGGCGATGAGTCTGGCAGTTCGATATCAACTGGTTACCCTCTGTCGCCCAATTTTGCTGCACTGCAACATAAGTGTCAAGAGCACAATTCGGCAAAGCGCCGACCGCAGCAACTGAGCGATCGCCTTGATGCCGGGCGGCCAAGTGCGTATTTCTGGAGTTGTGCCCGAATCGGGGCAACCGAATCTGGAGACACGCCTTGTCTGCACTGACGCGCTTTCTCGGCGACACGCCGCTCCGGGTGCTCCTGAAGCTGCTGGTGCTATCGTTCCTCGTCGGCCTTGTCATGAACGCTTTCGGCTGGTCGCCGATGGATGTGCTCTACGGCATCCGCAATGTCTTCGTCGATCTCTGGAACCTGGGCTTCCGCGCTATTGACCGTTTCCTCGGCTACATCCTGCTGGGTGCGGCGATCGTCATTCCAGCCTTCATCCTGCTCAGGATCGCCAACTACCGGAAATAGAGCAGACGCCGAACCGAAGGTCAGCGTGCGTCAGGCGAAGCCTGAGGCCGTTTCGAACAGGATGGCGTGGCGCGCGGCCAGAGCCGCCACGTCAGTCGAATAGCCGCCGCCGATAACGCCGCAGACCGGGATGCCGAGCGCGCGGAAATGACGGATCACCATGTCGTCGCGCGCACGCAGCCCGTCGTTCGACAGCGACAACCTGCCGAGCCGGTCCTCGGCATGAACGTCGACCCCGGCATTGTAGAAAACGATGTCCCAGCGCGCCTTGGCGGTGAGTTCCGGCAGGATGCCGCCCAACCTTTCGAGATAGGCCGCATCGCCGATGCCGTCGGGCAGGGCGATATCGAGGTCGGAAGCGATCTTGCGCGTCGGATAGTTACGATCGCCATGCATGGAAAAGGTGAAAACGCGCCGTTCAGCGCCCAAAATGTCGGCCGTGCCGTCACCCTGATGCACGTCGAGATCGACGATCAGGATATTGCCGGCGACGGCTTCGGCAAGCAGCACCAGTGAAGCCACCGCAACATCGTTGAAGGTGCAGAAGCCGGCGCCTTGCGCGCGCCGCGCATGATGGCTGCCGCCGGCGGTATTGCAGGCGATGCCGTTCAGCAACGCCAGCCGCGCCGCCAGCACGGTGCCACCCGTTGCGAGCTGCGCCCTGAGCGAGACGCGCGGGCCTACCGGAAAGCCGATCTCGCGCTCGATTTTTTCTGGCACTTCGCAGGCCAGCACCTGGTCGACATAGCCGGCGGCATGGGCAAGCTTCAGCCATGATGCCGGGGCCGGCTCGGGCATGTTGAGCGCGGCGTGGCCGGCCAGTCCGCGCGCGCCCAAGGCTTCCATCAGCAGCTTGTATTTGCTCATCGGAAAACGATGGTTGACGGCGAAGCCGGCGTCGTAGTCGGGATGATGAACGATCTGCAGGGGCATGAGCGGCAGGTGCTTTTTAGAGCGACTTCGGGTTAGAGCGGCTTGGATGCCCATCGGTCGAGGCTGGTATCGCGCAACTCGCGCAGTGATTTGAGCCGTTGCATGTCGGCGAACCGGACCATACCCGCAACAATGCGGCCCGGCAGTGCCGGCCCGGCATAGATCATGCCGGTATAGATCTGGACGAGATCGGCGCCGGCGCGGATCTTTTCGAGTGCCGTCTCCGCGGAATCGACGCCGCCGACGCCGATGATGGCGGGGTCCGGGCCAAGCAGTTTGCGCATCTTTGCCAGCACGATGGTCGAGCGCTCGAACAGCGGTTTTCCCGAAAGCCCGCCGGTCTCGCCGGCAAGATCGGCGCTGCGCAGCCGCGGCCGCGCGATGGTGGTGTTGGAGACGATGACGCCGTCTATTGCCTTCTCGGCGACCTCGGCGGCGATATCCTCCAGTTCGGCCTCGACCAGGTCCGGCGCGATCTTCAGAAGGATGGGCGGCTGCGCGGCCGCTGCCGCACGTGCGGCCATGACGCGCGACAGCAACTCGCCAAGCTGTTCACGCGCCTGCATGTTGCGCAGGCCCGGCGTGTTCGGCGAGGAGATGTTGACCGTCAGATAGCTGGCGTAGGGCGCAAACCTGGCAACGCCGCGTTCATAGTCACCGACGCGGTCGTTGCTGTCCTTGTTGGCGCCGATATTGACGCCGACGATGCCGGCGCGGCCCTTGCGGGCGGCAAGCCGTTGTTCGGCGGCCGCGTGACCCTCATTGTTGAAGCCCAGCCGGTTGATCACCGCTTCGTCGGATGTCAGCCGGAAAATGCGCGGCTTCGGGTTGCCGGCCTGCGGCAGCGGCGTGATCGTGCCGATCTCGGCAAAGCCGAAGCCAAGGCCAAGCAGCGCATCGGGAACCTCGGCGTTCTTGTCGTAGCCGGCGGCCATGCCGAGCGGATTGGGGAAATCGATGCCGCAGACGCTGACTTTCAGCCTGTCGTCGCGCACGGGTCTCCCGCCTATCGGCAGCCCGCATTTCAGCGCCGCGATCGACAGGCCGTGGGCTGCTTCCGGATCGAATGCGAACAGGAACCTCTGGCCGAGCCGGTCGAGCACGCTCATTCGGCCTCCAGCGTCGGGAATTGGTGCAGGCCATCGGTGCCGAGCGGCAATGGTTGCACCCAGACGACGGCGTTGAGGTCGAGTGGGCCGTAAAGATGCGGGAACAGCGCACCACCGCGCGAGACCTCGTATTTCAGCGCATCACCCAGTCTGGCGCCATCGACGGCGACCAGCAGCAGCCCGGTCTGGCCGGCAAAGTGTTTTGCCGCGGTTTCCCTAGCCTGGCCGGCGGTGGAAAAATGAATGAAGCCGTCGGCGACATCGATCGGCGCGCCGGTGAAGCGGCGATTTCTTTCGGCCTCGCGCCACAGCGGTTCAGGTACTATCTTGTAGATAAGCTGAGACATGGTTGCGCTATAGTCCGAACCAACCATACGGGGAAGAGTGCGCCAGGGTTCTTCCCCATTTCCGGCGCAAACATGCGATAAGATTGCGCTTACTGGCCCATGGAGGACAATATGCGTCCGCAGCACGTCTTGATCCCTGCAGCCCTCGTCTCGCTCGTCGCGGCATCAGCATTTTCCGAGGAAGCCGACCGCTACCGGTTGGAAAAGTCGACCACCGGCTATGTCCGCATGGACACGCAGACCGGTGCGATGTCGATCTGCGAGGAGCGTTCCGGCCAGCTCGTCTGCAAGATGGCGGCCGATGAACGCGCCGCCTTCCAGGACGAGATCGACCGGCTGCAAAATTCGGTGAAGGCGCTCGACCAGCGCGTCGTCAAGCTCGAGAACTCGCTTGCCGCCCGCTTTGAGTCGACATTGCCCAGCGAGGAGGATTTCA
This sequence comes from Mesorhizobium sp. WSM2561, assembly GCF_000513915.1. Classification (NCBI taxonomy): domain Bacteria; kingdom Pseudomonadati; phylum Pseudomonadota; class Alphaproteobacteria; order Hyphomicrobiales; family Phyllobacteriaceae; genus Mesorhizobium; species Mesorhizobium sp. WSM2561. The sequence goes on along the minus strand of NZ_AZUX01000051.1, from coordinate 36,392 downwards.
ACAAGACGATGAGCTACATGGAGCGCTTCCTGCGTGGCTTCATGGGCATCGTCAAGGACATGGAAAAGGACAGCGGCGAGGATGGCCTCAAGCCAAATTCGCAAAAAACCTGAGCACCGTTCACCGGGGAAACCCGGCGCACCGGCTTGCCGCTTGAAAATGGCTGATATCGCCGCATAATCGTTCGACTGATCCCGTAAGAAGCAGACAATCACCAATGGGATTCGGGGAGGGCCATGTGCCGTCAGGCTATACTTTCGTCATCGCTGACGATCATCCGCTTTTTCGCGGCGCGCTGAGAGAGGCGCTTGCCGGCATCGGCGACGTCGCCGGCATTCATGAGGCCGGCGATTTCGAAAGCGCCAAGGCGCTGGTCGTTGCCAATGAGGACGTCGATCTGGTGCTGCTCGACCTGTCGATGCCGGGCGCGAGCGGCCTTTCCGGCCTGATCTCGCTGCGCGGCATCCATCCGACGGTGCCGCTGGTGGTGGTGTCGGCACATGACGATCCGGTGACCATCCGGCGCGCGCTCGACCTCGGCGCTTCGGGTTTCATCTCCAAATCGGCCAGCATGGAGGAGATCCGCAGCGCTGTGCAGTCGGTGCTTGCCGGCGACATCGCTGCGCCCACCGGCATCGATCTCGGCGTCGAGCGCGATCCCGAGATATCCGATCTGATCAAGCGGCTGCAGACGCTGACGCCGCAGCAGACGCGCGTGCTCGGCATGCTGGCCGAAGGTCTGCTCAACAAGCAGATCGCCTACGAGCTCGGTGTCTCCGAAGCGACGATCAAGGCGCATGTCTCGGCCATTCTGCAGAAGCTTGGCGTCGACAGCCGCACCCAGGCGGTGATCCTGCTGTCCAAGATCGGCAGCGACCCGCTAGCGGCGGCCGGCTGACCTTCTGGCGCTACTCGGCCGCCGACGCCAGCGGCCTGACCCTCGCCATCATCGAGCGCAGCACCGCTGGTTTGAGCGGCTTGTTGATCACCGGCACGTCGAGCCTGCCGGCGCTGGCGCGCACCTCGCTCGAGCGGTCGGCGGTGACCAGCACCGCCGGCATGTCATGGCCATGGATAGCGCGCAGTTTGGCGATGGCGTCAAGGCCGGTCTCGCCGTCGAGATGATAGTCGGCAAGCACGATGTCGGGCCGACGCATGCCGGACCCCTCGAGATCCCTCGAGCCGGCAAACGTGTCGACGCTGCAGCCCCAGCCTTCGAGCAGCAGCCGCATGCCGTCCAGGATACGGGCGTCGTTGTCGATGCAGAGCACGCGGAGCCCGGCAAGCGAAGCAGCAGTGCGGACCGGCGCCTTGGCCTCGATCTCGCGCCGCGGCTCCTGCACTGCCGCGACCGGCAGGACGACGGAAAAGCGCGTGCCCTTGCCCGGGCTTGAAAATATCTGGAGTTCAAGGCGCAAGACGCGAGCAATGCGGTCGACGATCGAAAGGCCGAGCCCAAGGCCTTCGGCTTCGCGGGCGCCCTCATCGAGCCGGGTGAATTCGTGAAAGACCGTGTTCAACTTGTCGGCGGCAATGCCGATGCCGGTGTCGATCACCTGTATCTCGGCCAGTTCGCCGCGCCGCCGCACGCCGACCAGGATGCGGCCATGGCGGGTGTATTTGATGGCATTGGATACGAGGTTCTGGATCAGGCGGCGCAACAGATTGCGGTCAGTCGTCACGCTGAGCGACGATGGCATGATCGTCAGGCTGAGTTTCTTCTCGGCGGCAAGCGGCTGAAAGTCGTTGCCGATCTGGCGCAGCAGTCCGTCCAGGCTGAAGGCCGTGTCGTCCGGTTTCATCGCGCCGGCGTCGAGACGGGAAATGTCGAGGACTGCGCCGAGAATGGTCTCGACCGATTCCAGCGAGGATTCGATGTTGATCGCGGCCTTGCCCGCAGGTCCCTTGCCGGCCTTTTCGATCAGCGACGAGCAATAAAGACGAGCAGCGTTCAGCGGTTGCAGGATGTCATGGCCGGCGGCAGCGAGGAAGCGGGTCTTGCCGAGATTGGCCTCCTCGGCCAGCATCTGCGCCTGTGCCAGCTCCTCGTTGACGCGGGTCAGTTCGACGGTGCGGTTCTTGACGCGCTGTTCGAGCGTTTCATTGGCGCGCTTCAGCGCCAGGTCCTGCTCGACGCGCCCGGAAATGTCGGCATAGGTGGCGACGATACCGCCATCCGGCATCGGGTTGGAGCGCAATTCCAGGATGCGGCCGCTGGTCTTCAACTCCATCTGCCAGGGGCTGACGAAGCTGGTGAGGCGGTTGAGCATCGCCACCCGCTGGTCGGCCGGAATGTCGCCACGCTCGGCAAGATGGCGCAGGATGCGGTCGAGCGAGACGCCGACTTGGCCCATCTCGTCCGGCAGGTCGAACAGCGCCCGATATTGCCGGTTCCAGCAAATCAGCCGGAAATCCCTGTCGAAGACGGTGATGCCCTGTTCCATCTGGTCGAGCGCGATCTGCAGCAGGTCGCGGTTGTGCTGCAGCGCTTCGGTGGCGTCGTCGAGCAGGCGAAAGGCGTCCTTCGCCTCTCGATCGTTGCGGCGCAGCAGCAGTGACAGGATCAGCCGCGCCGAAGAGGAGCCGACGGCACTTGCCAGAAGCTGCTCGGAGAAACGGATGACGTCCATGCTGGCCTGCTCGTTGCCGTGCAGCGAAGCGCCATTGCTCTTTTCGAATGACTGAAACGACCGCTCAGTGCGTTCCACACCGAGATAGCGCGCGATGGTGTCCTTGAGGTCGTTGACGGTGACAGTGGTGCGGAAGCGGCGCAGGCTCGGCATCGGGCTCGCCTCGCGCGGCACGAAAATCGACGCCTGGATGCGCTCCAGCGGCACCGACGCGCGCGACAGCGAGCCTAGCACGAAGAACAGCGTGTTGACCGACAGGCTCCACAGGACGCCGTGGTTCAGCGGCTCGGCGACGGTGCCGAACAGCGCTTGCGGCCGCAACGCTTCGAAACCGAACAGGCCGTGGACGACGATGCCGGTATCGGACGCGGCGAGCGAAGGAAGCAGCAGCGTATAGCTCCAGACGACGATGCCGGCGACCATGCCGAGCGCCGCCCCCCTGCCGTTGGCGCCGCGCCAGATCAGTCCGCCGATCAAGGCCGGCGCGAACTGCGCGATCGCGGCGAACGACATCAGGCCGATCGAGGAGAGCCGCGCGCTGTTGGTGCTCTCGCGATAATAGAGGAAGGCGACGAACAGCATGATGAAGATCGCCGCCCGTCGCACGTTGAGGATGAGCGCTGACCAGTCCTCGTTCTCCGATGTCGTGGTCTTGAGCAGGCGACGCACAAACAGCGGAATGACGAGATCGTTGGAGATCATGATCGACAGCGCGACGCTTTCGACGATCACCATCGCGGTCGCCGCCGACAGGCCGCCGATGAACGCCGCCATGGCCAACACATCGTGACCGCTGAGCAGCGGCAGCGACAGGACATAGAGGTCGCTGCTGGTCCTGGTGCCGACCAGCGCCAGGCCGGCGAGCGCGATCGGCAGCACGAAAAGGTTGATCGCCACCAGATAGAGCGGAAACACCCATGTCGCGGTGCGCAGTTCGGCCTCGCTGCGGTTCTCGACGATGGTGACATAGAACTGGCGCGGCAGCATGATGATGGCGAAACCGCTCAAACATGTCAGCACCAGCCAGGTTGCCAGCGAGGTGCTGTAGCTCATCGCTTGCTGAACTTGCGAATTCTGGGCGAGCTTGTCGACCATATCGCCCGGGCCGCCGAAGATCAGGAAGGTCACCATCAGGCCGATCGCCAGGAAGGCGGCGAGCTTGACCACGGTTTCGACCGCTACCGCCAGCACCAGCCCGTCCTGGTGTTCGGTGGCGTCGGCATGGCGCGTGCCGAACAGCACCGCAAACAGCGCAAGCAGCATGGCGACGACCAGCGAGATGTCGCTGACGAATGGATCGAAGGAAGGCGGCGAGCCGGTATAATGCTCGACCATCAGGCTGACCGAGCCGGAAATCGCCTTCAACTGCAGTGCCATGTACGGCACCGCGCCGATCGTCGCGATCAGCGTGGCGATCGCTGCTACGGCAAAACTCTTGCCGTAGCGGGCGCCGAGGAAGTCGGCGATCGAAGTGATCTTCTCTGTCTTGGCCAGCCTGACGATGCGCCGAAGCAGCGGAAAGCCGAACACGAACACCAGCACCGGGCCGATATAGATGCCGAGGAATTCGAGGCCGCGCTCGGAAGAAAGGCCGACCGAACCGAAGAAGGTCCAGGAGGTGCAGTAGATCGCCAGGCTGAGCGCATAGATGAAGGGCCGTGCCCGGTCGGGCCCGGATGTCGTCGAGCGTTGGTCGCCGAGGCTGGCGATGACGAACAGCAACGTGACATAGGCGATCGCGATGATGACGATGAACCAGCCCTGCACGGCCCAAAAATCCTCCCTTGCCGGTTTTTGCATCCGGCCTGCTGAGACGCAATCACAGCTTGGCGATCAAGTCCATCGCGGCTTTCGGCGCAGGATGGCTGCGGCTTCGGGAAATTTTGGCCGGAACCGGTCTTTTGCCGATGCTGCAACCGCAGGTTTTTGCTATTGTGCCAGTGGGGGGAACGAAGCGGGGCCGAACGAAGCGGGCAGAGGCGGCGGCCTGGCCCGTCAGAACAAGGAGGGGCGGATGCTGAAAGAATTCCAGGAATTCATTTCCCGGGGCAATGTCATGGACCTGGCCGTCGGCGTCATCATCGGCGCCGCCTTCGGCAGGATCGTCGATTCCCTGGTCAGCGACATCATCATGCCGATAATCGGGGCGATTTTCGGCGGACTCGACTTCAACAATTATTTCCTGCCCTTGTCCTCAGCGGTCAACGCCACATCGCTGGCGGAAGCCAAGAGGCAGGGCGCAGTCTTCGCCTATGGCAGTTTCATCACCGTGGCGCTGAACTTCATCATCCTCGCCTTCATCATCTTCCTGATGGTCAAAGCGGTGAACGATCTGCGCAGGCGGCTGGAGCGTGAGAAACCCGCTGCGCCTGCTGCCGCTCCGCCGGCCGATGTTGCGCTGCTCACCGAAATTCGCGATCTCCTCGCCAGGAAATAGCGCGGGGGCAAGATCTCTGGACCAAAACCCCGGTCGATTTCGGCCGGGGTTTTCTATTTTCGCCTGTCGCAAAACACGCTAGCTGTCCGGAAGGCGAAAAACGGATCCATCCATGACCCTGATCGAGAATTTGCGCGCCGAGGCCCGGGCCGCGCCGGAAAGCGGCATTGTCGCCGTCATGAACCGCGGCCGCGACCGCGACGGCATGATCCCGCTCTGGGCCGGCGAGGGCGACCTGCCGACGCCCGCCTTCATCACCGATGCCGCTGCCCGGGCGCTGGCCGGCGGCGAAACCTTTTATACCTGGCAGAAAGGCATCCCCGAACTGCGGCAGGCGCTCGCTCGCTATTACATCAGGCATTTCGGCAAGAGCTTCGCCGAGCAAGAATTCATCGTCACCGGCTCTGGTATGCATGCCATCCAGCTGGCGCTCGACGCTGTCGCCGGCAATGGCGACGAGGTCGTCTATCTGTCGCCGGCCTGGCCGAACTTCGCCGCAGCCGCCGGCGTGGCGGGCGCCGTCCCGGTCGCAGTCACGCTCGACCAGTCCGGCAATGGCTGGTCCTGTGACATCGACAAGATCGAGGCGGCGATCACGCCAAGGACAAAGGCGCTGTTCGTCAACACACCGTCCAACCCGACCGGTTGGACCGCCGACAGGCAGACGCTGCAGGCGATCCTCGACCTTGCCCGCGAACGGGGGCTGTGGATCATCGCCGACGAGATCTATTCGCTGTTCCACTACGGCGACAGCCGCGCGCCGTCCTTCATCGACATCATGGCCGACGAGGATCGCATCCTGTTCGTCAACAGTTTTTCCAAGAACTGGTCGATGACCGGCTGGCGGGTCGGCTGGATCAAGGTCCATCCCTGCCTGCAGCAAGTGTTCGAGAACCTAGTCCAGTATTCGACCTCCGGCGTTGCCCAGTTCATGCAGCGCGGCGCGGTCGTCGCCCTCGACGAAGGCGACGCCTTCATCGTCGAGCAGGTGGAGCGGGCGAGGGCGGCGCGTGACCTGGTCTGCGGCATCCTGGCTGCGACCGGCAGGGCACGCTTTACCGTGCCGCAGGGCGCGTTCTATCTGTTCTTCGCAGTCGACGGCATCACCGATTCACGCGCCGCCGCCTTCGACATCGTCGACCGCGCCAATATCGGCCTGGCGCCCGGAACCGCATTCGGTCCCGGAGGCGAAGCCTTCCTCAGGCTATGCTTCCACCGCCGCCTCGACCAGCTCGAGGAGGCCGCGCACCGGCTGGCGAAGTGGATGAAAAGTGTGTGAGGTTGTTGAGGTCCGCGCCAAGCCGGACAGCTGCGAACCGTTGCACTCCTTGGCCAACGTAACGGCATGGATCCTAGGGTCTGCGCCGCGTCGCTTCGCTCCTTGCTACGCCCTAGGAAGACGAAGGCAGCGGAAAGATCAGCCGCCGGACTTCGGCACCAGCAGCGGAATGACGCGGTCGCTTTCCCTCACCGCCGGCCGGCCCGCGGAACCGTAAGAGATGCCCAAGGCGTCCCAGGTCTCGACCAACGCGTCCTGAAGTTCCGCGATCAGTTGATCCGAATGGAATGGCGTCGGCGTGATGCGCAGCCGTTCGGTGCCGCGCGGCACGGTCGGGTAGTTGATCGGCTGGATGTAGATGCCGTGGACGCCGAGCAGGCGGTCGCTGGCCATCTTGCACAGTTCGGGATCGCCGACGAGCAGCGGCACGATGTGGGTAGCGGAGTCCATCACCGGCAGGCCGGCGGCGGTAAGAACCTGCTTCGTTCGCGTCGCCTGGCGCTGCTGCGCGGCGCGTTCGGCCTGCGAGCGCTTGAGATGGCGGATCGACGTGGTCGCCGCGGCGGCAATGGCCGGCGGCAGCGCCGTGGTGAAGATGAAGCCCGGCGCATAGGAGCGCACGGCATCGATCACCGCACTTGTGCCGGTGATATAGCCGCCGAGCGTGCCGAACGCCTTGGCCAGCGTGCCTTCGATGATGTCGATGCGGTCGGCCAGCCCTTCGCGCTCGGTGATGCCGCCGCCGCGCGGTCCGTACATGCCGACGGCATGCACCTCGTCGATATAGGTCATGGCGTTGTAGCGCTCGGCAAGTTCGACGATCTGTTTGATCGGCGCGATATCGCCATCCATCGAATAGACGCTCTCGAAGACGATCAACTTGGCGCGCTCGCGGCCCGCCGCCTGCAGCAGGCTTTCGAGATGCGCAACGTCGTTGTGGCGGAAGATCTTCTTCTCGGCGCCCGAACGCCGCACGCCCTCGATCATCGAGGCGTGGTTCAACTCGTCCGAGACGATCAGGCAGTTGGGCAGCAGCCGCGCAATGGTCGAGATCGAAGCTTCGTTGGAGACGAAGCCGGAGGTAAAGACGAGCGCGGCTTCCTTGTCGTGCAGGTCGGCCAGTTCCAGTTCGAGCTCGACCAGCGGATTGCTGGTGCCGGAGATGTTGCGGGTGCCACCGGCGCCGGATCCCATCTTGCCGGCGGCGTTCTGCATCGCGGCGATGACGTCGGGATGCTGGCCCATGCCGAGATAGTCGTTGGAGCACCAGACGGTGATTTCCTGGGCGCGGCCGTTGGCGCGCCAGATGGCGCGTGGGAAGTTCCCCACGATGCGCTCGAGGTCGGCGAAGATGCGATAGCGACGCTCGGCGTGGAGCTGGTCGATCGCGTCTTCGAAGAACCGCTGATAGTTCATTTCGGCTTCCCAATTTTTGCGTGGGATCATAATCATTGCCCTATTCGCCGTCTACTTGGCCTTTTTGGTCAAAATGCCACGCCCCAAGCCTGTTCCTAACGGCCACGGATCATGGCCTATTCCCTTGATGTGGATCAATTTTGTTTCAGGACGATGCCATGCGCCGATGAGACTGGTTACCGCAGGCACTGATGGACATGGACTAATGGCCTGGCGGCAGGCTTTCCAGTAAGGCGGGTGTTGAGACAGCTTCCGACAAATCTTGAGCAGCGAGGACACGGATGACGGTTTTGGTGACAGGCGGCGCCGGCTATATCGGCAGCCATATGGTCTGGGAACTGCTGGACGCGGGCGAGAGCGTTGTCGTCCTCGACCGGCTTTCGACCGGCTTCGAGTGGGCCGTGGCTCCGGAGGCAAAGCTTGTCGTCGGCGATGTCGCCGACAAGGAGCTGGTCGGCGGGGTCATCCGCGACAATCATGTCGATGCGATCATCCATTTTGCCGGCTCCATCGTGGTTCCCGAATCGGTCGCCGACCCGCTCGGCTATTACGAGAACAACACCTGCAAGACGCGCACGCTGATCGAGACCGCGGTGCGCGAAGGCGTGCCCAATTTCATCTTTTCCTCGACCGCCGCCGTCTATGGCGGCGCCGGGCTGGAGCCGGTGCGCGAGGATGCGCGCCTTGCACCGGAATCGCCCTATGGCCTGTCCAAGCTGATGAGCGAATGGATGCTGCGCGACGCCGCAATCGCCCACGGCTTGCGCTATACGGCGCTTCGCTACTTCAACGTCGCCGGCGCCGATCCGAGGGGCCGCACCGGCCAGTCGACGCCGGGCGCCACGCATCTGATCAAGGTCGCCTGCGAGACGGCGCTCGGCAAGCGTCCCTTCATGCAGGTGTTCGGCACCGACTATCCGACGCCCGACGGCACCTGCATGCGCGACTACATCCATGTCAGCGATCTGGCGGCGGCGCATCGGCTGGCGCTGGAACGGCTACGCGCCGGGGGGAAAAGCCTCGTCGCCAATTGCGGCTACAGCCACGGCTATTCGGTGCTCGAGGTGATCGACAGCGTGCGCCGCGTCTTTGGCCATGATTTCGACGTGCGGATCGGCGAGCGCCGTGCAGGCGACGCGGCGGCGGTGGTCGCCAATTCGGAGCTGGCGCGCCGCGAGCTCGGCTGGACCCCGCAGCGCGACGACCTCGACCAGATCGTCGCCGACGCGCTGGCCTGGGAGCGTATCCTGACCGGCAAGAATTCGGCGCGGAGCTGAAGTCCCGGTTTTTCCTCCGTGGGCTCGTAGGTCGAGCGTAGAAGCGCTATTGAAGGAGCTGCGCGGCTGAAACGTGGAGGCGTTTCGGCCGTATCTGATCCTTGGGGGGCGGCATGAAGATATTGGTCCTTGGCGCTGGCGTCGTCGGCACGGCGGCGGCCTATTATCTGGCGAGCGACGGCCACGAGGTGACGGTGATCGAGCGCCATCCGATGGCGGCGCGCGGCACCAGCCAATCGAATGCGGGCCTGGTGTCGCCCGGCGACGCCACCGCCTGGGCCTCGCCCGCTGCGCTGAGGACGTTTTTGCGCGCGCTCTACAACCACGATCTCGGCATCAAGGTGCGGCTGCGCTTCGATCCTTATTTCTTCGCCTGGAGCCTGCGCTTCCTACGCCAATGCACGCATGCGCGACTGCGCGCCAACACCGACATCAAGCTGCGCCTGGCGCTTTATTCGCGCGACTGCATCAACGCCATCTCGGCCGACACCGGCATTCACTATGACGAGCGCAAGAAGGGCATTCTCTATTTCTTCCGCTCGCAGCAGAGTTTTGATACCGGCACCGACAATTACCGCTATCTCGCCGAGCACGGTCTGCCGATCGAGATCGTCGGCCGCGAGCGGCTGGTCGAGCTCGAGCCCGGCCTTGCCGGCGCCAGGGACAGAATAGCCGGCGGCGTCTATTCACCGATCGACCAGACCGGCGACTCCAGCCAGTTCACCCGAAACCTCGCTGCCTATGCCGCCGAGAAACTCGGCGTCCAGTTCCTCTACGGCACGACGGTCGAAGGCCTCGACATCGAAGGCGATCGGGTGCGCGCTGTGATGACCTCGGCCGGCCCGGTAACAGGCGACGCCGTCGTCATCTCGATGGGGCCGGAGAGCGGCCTGCTCGGTCGCCGCTACGGCATCGACCTGCCGGTCTATCCGGTCAAGGGTTACACTGCGACCGTGCCGCTGGAGGACGAGAGCAAGGGGCCGACCATGGGCGGCGCCGACGAGGATCAGCTTATCGGCTATTCCAGGCTCGGCAACCGGCTGCGGCTTGCTTCGACCGCCGAGTTCACCGGCTTCGACCGCAGCCACAAGCCGAGCGATTTCGCCGCCATGTTCAAAACCGGCAAGGAGCTTTTCCCGGACGCCTTCGACGAGAACAAGGCCGAGCTCTGGGCCGGCTTGCGGCCGATGATGCCGAACTCGGTGCCGGTCATCGGCCGGGCGCGCTACAGCAATCTCTATCTCGACACCGGCCACGGCCATGTCGGCTGGACCATGGCCTGCGGCTCGGGAAAATTCCTTGCCGATATGGTCGCCGGCCGCAAGCCGGAGATCGACCCGCAAGGGCTGGTCTACAAGGGCTAGATCATGTCGGGACCGCAAGTCGCCATCGACCTTGGCCGCATCGAGCGCAATGCGCGCACCATCGTCGACCGCTGCGCCCTGTCCGGCATCAAGGTCTTCGGCGTCACCAAGGGCACTTGCGGCATGCCGCAGGTGGCGCGTGCCATGCTGCGCGGCGGCGTCGCCGGCATCGCCGAATCGCGGTTCGAAAACATCCGCCGGCTGCGCGACAGCGGCATCACCGCCCCGATCATGCTGCTGCGTAGTCCGCCGATGGCGCGCATCGAGGAGGTGGTGCGCACTGTCGACATCAGCCTGCAATCCGAACTCGCCACCATCCGCGAAATATCGCGCATCGCCGACCGCATGGGCCGCGTCCACGACATCATGCTGATGATCGATCTTGGCGACCTCAGGGAAGGCATCTGGCCGAACGACCTCATCCCGACGGTCGAACAGATACTGGCGCTCAGCGGCGTGCGCATCGCCGGCATCGGCACCAATCTCGGCTGCTTCGGCGCCATCATGCCGACGCAGGAAAATCTCGGACAGCTCGTCGCCCATGCCTACAAGACCGAGCGCCTGTCCGGCGCAAGGCTCGACTGGATCTCGGGCGGCGCGTCATCGTCGCTGACGTTGCTGCTCGAAGGCAGGCTGCCCGCCGGCATCAACAATCTGCGGGTCGGCGAGGCGATCCTGCAGGGTGGCGTCGAAACTTTTCGCGAGACGCCGTGGGCCGAACTCGAACCCGATGCCTGCCGGCTGACCAGCGACATCATCGAGGTCAAGCTGAAGCCGTCGCGGCCGATCGGCCAATCCGGCTACGACGCTTTCGGCAACCAGCCGGTGTTTGCCGACGATGGCGACAGGTTGCGCGCCATCGCCAATATCGGCCGCGAGGATGTCTTGATCGAAGGTTTGACGCCGATTGCCAAGGGCGTGCGGGTGCTCGGCGCCTCCAGCGACCATCTGCTTCTCGACGTGACCGATGCCGAGCCGCCACCAGCCGTCGGCGATCGTGTCGCCTTCCGTATGAGCTATGGCGCCATGCTGCTGGCGATGACCTCGGAATATGTCGAAAAGGCGCCGATGCACGATGTCGAGGATTTCTCCGGCCGCAAGATGGTGTCGATATCTGCCGAACCGGCGGCCGCGGGCATCCTGGCCAGGGAGGCGACCGGCGCCCGGCTGGAGGCGATGAATTTCGATGTCGTCGAACTGGCCGATATCGAGCGGCCGCCATCCGGCCTGGTCCGGTTCACCGCCGGCAGCGACCGGCGCATCGCCCACAAAGCGCTGACGGCGACCGCGCGGGCGACGCACTCCTTCGGTTTGATCTGGATCGATTCCATCGCCGCCCTGATGCCCGAGGACGAAGACGGCATCGACCTGCCGGAACGTTCGGTGCTGGCGCGGGTGCTCGGCCTCGACCACAAGCCCGGCGCGCTGCAGCCACAACTGTCGCCGGAAAATGTCGTCATTGTCGGTTTGCGCCATGCCGATCCGGCCGAGGCCCGGGTGCTGAAGGATTCGCGCGTCTGTGCCTTCACCATGACCGACATCGACGCCATGGGCATGCGCGATGTGATGCACGAGGCGATCCGCATCGCCAGCTCCGGCACGCAAGGCTTTCATGTCAGCTATTCGCCTGAGGTGACCGAATTCGCCGGCTGGGCGGCGGGCTCCGGCGGCATCACGGTGCGCGAAACGCATCAGGCGATGGAGGCGATCGCGCTGTCCGGCGGGCTGTTGTCGATGGACATTTCCGGCCTGACATCAGGTCTGGAACCGCGATTGGCGGCGGAAACGGTCAATTTCGTCATGTCGGCGTTTGGCAAGCGGATTTTGTGATCAGCCCTGTGCGTCGACCGCCGCGCGCCATGAACGTGCATAATCCGCCCAGGCCGGGTCGGCCGGCGGTTCGAACCTTTCGCCGGCGCCTTGTATCGTTCCATGCTCCGACGCCAGCAGGGCGGCGCCGATGCTGGTGCCGGTTGCCGCCTCCGACGCGATGACGGCACGCGCCGTCGCTGCAGCCAGCATGCGCGTGAAAGGCCGGTTGCGGGCGAACGGCCCCTCGACGGTGGTCGGGCCGCCGGCGCCGATCAGATCGAGGCAAGTCGCGGTCGTCAGCGCCAGGTAGAAAGAGATGGCGGCAAAGCGCTGGCCGCCGTTGATGCCGTCGGCGTCGAGCCATGCTGCTCTGTGGTGCGGGAACGGCCCCGAACCCTGTTGGGTCGAAGGCAGCAGGGACGTCTTCCGCGCGAGCACTGTGGCTATGTCCGCTTCGGTCCAGTCATCCGATTGGCCTTCCGTCAGCAGCGAAAACTCACGGCCGCCCATGAAACGCGCCGACGGCACGGGATTACCGAGCGCGTTGACATTGACCAGCGTGTCGCGAGCCGGGTCGAGCGTGACCTTGTTGCCGCCAACCGCCATCGACACCACCCAGGTGCCGGTCGAGACGACCGAGAACGGCGGCGTGTCGGACAGGAGATGCGGCAACAGCGAGGCGTTGGAATCGTGCAAGCCGCAAAACACCGGCGTTTGCGGATCAAGCCCGGTCCGTATCGCGAGCACGGGCAGGATCCGGCCGAGGCAGTCCTTCGCCGGCCGCACCGGCGCCATCAGCCGGCGCCACTGCATCTTGTCGACCAGCGACGAAAAATCCGCCTTCCACGGGTTCCACAGATCGGTGTGGCAGCCAAGCGAGGTCACTTCGTTGGCGGCGACGCCGGTCAGGCGCAACGCCCAGTATTGCGGGTACATCAGCATCGCGGCGACCGTGGCGAACTCCGCCGGGAAGCGCTTCTGCTGCCAGAACAGCTGCGCGCCGAGGTTGAGGCCGACCGGCAGGCGCGGCGTGCCCGTCTCGGCGAAGGCCGGACGGATCGTGTCATAGTCCTCGGCAAGGGTGTCGGGCCCGGCAAATTCATAGTCGAGCACCGGCAGCGCCAGCTCGCCGGCAGCGTCCACCAGCACGCCCGTCGCGCCATGGGTGGTGATCGATATCGCGCCGATGCGCTGTTCGCGATTGATCTCGGCGAGGCTGTCGAGGATGAACGACCACAGAATCTCGACATCGTGGTGCGGGTAGGGACCGTCAAGGACAGGCGCGTTCGCCATGCGGCGCAGCGCAACTTCGCGCAGATCGGCGAGGTCGACCAGCGCCACCTTGGCATTGGTCTTGCCGATATCGATGACGGCGACGTGGCGGGTCATTCCATATGGAACATTGTTTCCAGCGGCACCGCCACCGGCTCGTTATCAGGCCCGGTCTCCATGATGTCGGCCATTTCAGCCCACCAGCGCTGCATCAGCTTGTGCTTCGGCAGGTCGTCCATGCCATGGTCGTTGAGCCGCCACAGCACGCCGAACAGTATGTTTGTCTCTTCGTCGAGATGGATCGAATAGTCGGAAACGCCGGCCTGTTTCAGCAGTGCCACCAGCGACGGCGAGATCTCGTCATGGCGCCTTTGGTATTCGGCCTTCATCCCCTGATTGAGTTTGATCTTGAACGCGTATTTTTCGGCCATCAGGTAAAGCGCTCCCGCCGCACCCGCCGCCAGACGATCGGCAGCGCGATGACGATGATCAGCAGCAGGCCGATGAAGATCGACATGACGATGCCTGGCACATTGAGCAGCCCGAGGCCGAAAGTCACCAGCCCCATGATGAAGGCGGCGAGCACCACGCCGAGAATGCTGCCGGCGCCGCCCAGGATGCTGACGCCACCGAGCACCACCATGGTGATGACTTCCAATTCATAGCCTTGCGCGATCGATGGCCGGGTCGAGCCGAGCCGCGAGGTGATCAGCACCGAGGCGATGCCCGCCATCAGCCCGGTCAGGCAGAACAGGATGAATTTGATGCGGCCGACACGCACGCCGGAAAACTGTGCCGCGACCGGGTTGTTGCCGATGGCGAAGACGCGGCGGCCGAAGCTGGTCCGGTGCAGAAGGAACCAGTAGATGACCGCCGCGACGAGGAACAGCGTCAGCTCGAACGACACCACCCACCAGACATAGCCCTGGCCGAAGAAGGCGAAGCTCGCGGGATAGCCCTTGTAGGCCTGGTCGCCGAGGACGATGAAGGCGATGCCGCGAAACAGGCTCATCGTGCCGATGGTGACGACGATCGACGGCAGGCCGAGCCTGGTGACGAGCAGCCCGTTGAAGGCGCCGCAGCCGAGCCCGACCAGGATGCCGATCGCCACCAGCACCGGCGTGCCGGCGCCGGCCTGCACCGCCATGCCCATCATCGTCGAGGCCAGCGCAATGATGGCCGCGACCGACAGGTCGATCTCGCCGGAAATGATCAGCAGCGCCATGGCGAGCGCGATCAGCGCCTTCTCGGTGAAGTTGAAGGTCAGGTCCGACAGCGACCACGCGTCGAGGAAATAGGGCGAGGCGAAGCTGTTGACCGCAAAGATTGCAACCGCCACAGCGACCAGCAGCGCCTCCCACGAGAAGATCGCCGAGTTGAGCGGCGTGTCGAGCCGGTCGGGAATGTGGCGCGGGGCTGGGATGTCGGTCATGCCGCCTCTGCCTTCTTGAGAATAATGCGGCCTTGCCGGCGTTCGCCGCGCGCATTGAGCACCACGGCCAGGATGATGGCGCCGCCCGAAATCGCCATCTGCCAGAACGGCGAGATGTTGATGACCGGCAGCGCGTTGGAGATGATGCCGAGGAACAGCGCGCCGAGCACCGCGCCGCCCACCGAGCCGATGCCGCCAGCGATCGAGATGCCGCCGATGACGCAGGCGGCGATGATGTTGAGCTCGTAGCCATTGGCGACCTCGACCGAGGCGATGACATAGCGCGAGATCCAGAGATAGCCGCACAGACCGGCGGCCATCCCCGAGATGCAGAAGACGATGAACTTGGTGCGGCCGACATCGATGCCGGCGTAGACCGATGCGGTCGGATTGACGCCGATGGCATAGATCGAGCGGCCGAGCGCGGTGCGCGTCATCAACAGGAAGAACAAGGCGATGACCAGTATGGCGATCCACGACAGCACCGGAATGCCGAGAAAGGCCGCGCGCTGCAGGCCGATGAAATCAGGGCTCATCTGATCGGCATTGACCCAGGCGCCGCCTGAAATGACGAAGGTAGCGCCGCGATAGATGGTGAGCGTGCCGAGCGTCACCACGATCGAGGGAATGTTCAGCCGCCATACCAGCAGGCCGTTGATCGCGCCGAGCACCAGGCCGACCAGAAGTGCGATGACGATCAGCAGCGGGATCGGGATTGCCGGATGCGCGGCGTTCAGCATCGCCACCACCATGCCGGTGAAGCACAGGTTCGACGCCATCGACAGGTCGATCGAGCGGGTCAGGATCACCACCATCTGCCCCAGCGCCAGGATCATCAGGATCGAGGTGTCGTTGAACACCTGGCGCAGATTGCCGAAGGCGGCAAAGCCCGGAAAGCGCATCGAGATCAGCCCGATCAGCACGACGATTGCCGCGAGCAGCCAGACTTCGCGATATTTGAGAAAAACCTTCATGCCGCGATCCCTGCTGCCGTCTTGACCAGCGTTTCGGCGTCGAGCCCCTTGTTGTCATAGACCGAGGCGATGCGGCCCTCGCGCATGACGACGACCCGGTCGGACATACCGAGGATCTCGGGCAGTTCGGAAGACACCATGATCACCGACAACCCTTGAGCGACCAGCTCAGCCATGAAGCCGTGCACGGCGGCCTTCGAGCCGATGTCGATGCCTTTGGTGGGCTCGTCGAGGATGATCACCTTGGGCGCGGTCGCCAGCCATTTGGCGATGACGATCTTCTGCTGGTTGCCGCCCGACAGCGTGCCGACATCCTGGCTGAGCGAGGCGGCGCGCAGGTCGAGCCGCTCGGTGTAGGCACGGGCCAGCGCGAACTCTTCGGCCAGCTGCAACACACCTGATTTGGACGTCCGCTTGAGCGAGGGCAGCGAGATATTCTGGAAGATCGGCAGGCCGATCACCACGCCTTGCTTGCCGCGTTCTTCCGGCACGTAGACGATGCCGGCGTCGATCGAATCCGCCGCCGATTTCGGCACGATCGACTTGCCTTCCAGCGTGATGGTGCCGCTGCTGGTGCGGGTGATGCCTGATATCGCCTGCATGACCTCGCTGCGCCCGGCGCCGACAAGGCCGTAGAAGCCGAGGATCTCGCCTCTGTGCAGTTCGAAGCCGATGTCGTCGAACTCGGTCGGATGCGACAGGCCGGAGACAGTGAGCACCGGCGCGCCGATCTCGGCCTTGCGCTGCGGAAAGATGTGATCGACGGCACGGCCGACCATCATGCGCACGATCTGGCTCTGGCCGGCATCCTTGATCAGGCCTTCGCCGACCATCTCGCCGTCGCGGAACACCGTATGGCGGTCGGCGATGCGATAGATCTCGTCGAACTTGTGGCTGATGAACAGGATCGCCTTGCCTTCGCTCTTCAGGAACTCGACCAGCAAAAACAGCTCCTCGATCTCCTTCAGCGACAGCGCTGCGGTCGGCTCGTCCATAATGACGATCTGGGCGTCGATCGACATGGCGCGGGCGACTGCGACGAGGTGCTTGTTGGCAATGCCGAGGTCCTTCAGCCGCGCGTCGGCGTCGATGTGGCCGGCACCCATGGTGTTCAATACTTCATGGGCATTCTTGCGCATGGTGCGCCAGTCGATGGTGCCGAAGCGCGATCGCGGCGCATGGCCGAGAAAGATGTTCTCGGCCACCGTCAGATCGTCGAACAGCACGGTTTCCTGGTGGATGGCGGTGATGCCGTGCCCGAAGGCGGCATGCGCGCTGGGCAAAGTGACGGCCTGGCCATCGATGCTGATCGTGCCCGCGTCGGGCTGGTAGATGCCTGTCATGATCTTGACCAGCGTCGACTTGCCGGCGCCGTTCTCGCCGATCAGCGCGGTTACCTGGCCGGGGTAGAGCGACAGGCTGACGTCATGCAGCGCGCGCACGCCGGGAAAACTTTTCGAAATGCCTGACAGGGTCAGGCGCGGAGCCGGAGCTAAAGGGTGCTCGATGGTCGGGTCGAGTTGGGCTGTCGTGTCCATGGTCGTATCAAGCCCTGAAGCAGGTCCGTTTGAGGACGCGGCGGAACTTGAGCTCCGCCGCGCCGGCTTGAAGGGCTCCAGGATCAATAGATCTTGGAGAACTCTTCGATGTTCGACTTGTCGAACTTGAAGGGCGGAGCCATCGCGGCCGAGTTGGTGTCGTCGAGGGTGACCTTGCCGACACGGCCGATCGACAGCGTCGCACCCGGCTTGGCTTCTTCCTTCTTCACCGCCAGATCATGGGCGAGGTAGACGGCCGAGTAGCCGAGATCGATCGGGTTCCACAGCGCAACCGCCTGGCTGGCGCCGTTGTCGATGAACTTCTTGAACTCCGACGGCAGCGCCAGGCCGGTGACGTTGACCTTGCCGATCAGGCCCTGGTCGGTCACCACCTGGGCGGCGGCGACGACGCCGACGGTGGTCGGTGCAATGATCGCCTTGAGGTTCGGATAGGATTTTAGCAGGCCCTTGGCCTCGTCCGTGCTCTTGGCCGAGTCGTCGTCGCCATAGACGGTGGCGACGAGATTGATCTTGGGGAATTTCTCCGGCAGCACCTTCTTGGCCGCTTCGATCCAGGCGTTCTGGTTGGTCGCAGTCGACGAAGCCGACAGTATGGCGACATCGCCGCCTTCCGGCAGATAGTCGGCGGCAAGCTTGATGATGGTCTCGCCGATCAGGTTGGTGTCCGAGGGGTTGAGGTGGAGCTGGCGGCCTTCCGGAGCGACGCCCGAATCCCACGAGATGACGGTGATGCCGCGATCCATCGCCTTCTTCAGCGCCGGCACCAGCGCGTCGGCGTCATTGGCCGAAATGGCGATCGCGTCGACTTTTTGGGCGATCAGCGAATTGATCACCTCGATCTGCGCTTCGGCGGTCGCCTTTGTCGGGCCGGTGTAGATGATGTCGACGTCTCCGAGTTCCTTGGCCGCCTCTTCGGCGCCCTTGTTGGCGGCATCGAAGAAGCCGTTGCCGAGCGACTTCACCACCAGCGCGATCTTGACGTTCTCGGCATAGGCCGCATTCACGAACATGGCGGCGGAGAACGCCGCCGTCACCATCATTTTCTTCAGAAAGCTCATCGAATATCCTCCCTTGAGCGTTGCATTCCATCGCCGCTGCGAACCCTCAGGCCTGCAGCGAAGATTCTTCCCTATTGCCTGCCGTTGTGCGGGCGACGACCAGCGTCACACCAGCGGCCTCCAACATCTTGGCCTCGCGATCCTCGATGCCGTCGTCGGTGATGACCGTGGCAATGCGCGACAGGCCGCACAGGATCAGGCTCGAGCGCTTGCGGAATTTTGACGAGTCGACCAGCACCACCAGTTCGTCGGCCTGATCGATCAGTTTCTGCTCGGCCTGGATCAGCAGCGGATCGCCTTCCATCAGGCCGAGTGGCCCGAGCCCTTGCGCGCCCATGAACATGCGGCGGGCATAGAAATTACGCGTCACGTCATTGTCGAAGGGCGACAGGATGATGTTCTGCTCGCGGTAGATGGTGCCGCCCGACAGCATCACCGTGTTCTTGGAGTGCTTGAGCAGGTGCTCGGCGATCGGAAAGGAATTGGTGAAGATCGGCATGCGGCGGCCGGTCAGGAAATGCACCATCTGGAAGGTGGTGGTGCCGCCATTGATGATGATCGGCTCGCCGTCCTTGCACAGTTCCACGGCGTCCCGCGCGATCGCCCGCTTCTGCGCAGCGTTGATCGTCTCGTTGACGGAAAAAGGCCGGCCGGCAAGGCCGATGAATTGCGGCGGGGTGATCGCCTCGGCGCCGCCACGCACCCGGCGCAGACGCTTTTGCACATGCAGTGCGGCGATGTCGCGCCGGATCGTCGCCTCGGATGAATCCGTCAGGTCGACCATCTCCTGCACCGTCACCACAGGCTTTTCCTGGACGGCGGACAAAATGATCCTGTGGCGCTCTTTTTCGTGCATGGTTCCTCCCTGCCTCAGCATCTACGCACTCAAAACGCGCAGTGTCAATCATTTCCGATCATATAATTCCATTGTGCAGTGCAATATGATCAATCTTGATCGTTTGTGATTGACAATGCCGTCGCTTCCGTGGACATTCGGCCGAAGCTGACCCGCTATACGGTCGCAATTGACCGCACCGTTTGTGCGTCTCACGTCACGGGAGGATTACCTATGCTTGACAAGCGCTCCGGCACGCGCCTCGCCAATCTTTGGAATGAGGCGAAAGCCCTGGGGATGAGCGAGCCGGAACGTCTGGTCTATCGCTCGAATGTTCTTGGCTCCGACAAGCGCGTCACCAACTATGGCGGCGGCAACACCTCTTCCAAGATATGGCAAAAGGATCCGCTCACCGGCGAGAGCGTGGAAGTGCTGTGGGTGAAGGGCTCGGGCGGTGACAGCGCCTCGATCAAGCTCGACGGCTTCGCCACGCTCTACATGGACAAGCTGCGCGCGCTGAAGGGTCTCTATCGCGGCGTCGAGCATGAGGACGAGATGGTCGCCTATCTGCCCCATTGCACCTTCAACCTTAACCCACGCGCGGCCTCGATCGACACGCCGCTGCACGCCTTCGTGCCGAAGCCTCATGTCGACCACATGCATCCCGACGCCATCATCGCGATTGCCGCCGCCAAGGATTCGCAGGCGCTGACCAGGGAGATCTTCGGCGACGCGATCGGCTGGCTGCCATGGAAGCGCCCGGGCTTCGAGCTCGGCCTGTGGCTGGAAAAATTCTGCTCCGAAAATCCTGAGGCCAAGGGCGTTGTGCTGGCAAGCCATGGCCTTTTCACCTGGGGCGAGAGCCCAAAGGAATGCTACGAGACGACGATCTCGGTGATCAACCAGGCGATCGACTGGTTCGAGCGCAAGTCTGAAGGCAAGCCGATCTTCGGCGGCGAAGTCGTCAAATCGCTCGACGCGCCGGCGCGTCGCGCCGTGGCGGCAAGGCTGATGCCGAGGATCCGCGGCCTGATTTCGGAGAAAAGCCACAAGCTCGGCCATTTCGACGATTCGCCGGCCGTGCTCGAATTCGTCAATTCGAAGGTTTTGCGCCCGCTGGCGGCGCTCGGCACCTCCTGCCCGGATCATTTCCTGCGCACCAAGATCCGGCCGCTGGTCATCGAATTCGATCCCAAAAATCCCGATGTCGACGCCGTCATCGCCCGCCTCGCCGACGATTTGGCGGAGTATCGCGTTGGCTACCAGGCCTATTATGACAGGTGCAAGCATGCGGATTCGCCGCCGGTGCGTGATCCGAACGCCGTGGTCTATCTGATGCCCGGCGTCGGCATGTTCACCTTCGCTGGCGACAAGGCGACGGCGCGCATTTCGGGCGAATTCTACGTCAATGCCATCAATGTCATGCGCGGCGCCTCGACAGTGTCGACCTATGTCGGCCTGCCCGAGCAGGAAGCCTTCGACATCGAATACTGGCTGCTCGAAGAGGCAAAGCTGCAGCGCCTGCCCAAGCCGAAATCGCTTGCTGGCCAGATCGCGTTGGTCACCGGCGGCGCCGGCGGCATCGGCCGGGCGACGGCCAACCGGCTGCTGCGCGAGGGCGCCTGCGTCGTGCTGGCCGACATCGACGAGACCGCCCTTGCCAGCGCCAATGACGAGTTGGCCAAGGCCCATGGCAAGGATTTCGTGCGGCCGGTGGTGCTCAACGTCACGTCAGAGGACCAGGTGATCTCCGGTTTCGCCGAGACGGCGGTCGAGTTCGGCGGCATCGACATCCTTGTGTCGAATGCCGGCCTGGCAACCTCGGCGCCGATCGAGGAGACGACGCTGGCGCTGTGGAGCAAGAACATGGACATCTTGTCGACCGGCTATTTCCTCGTTTCGCGCGAAGCATTCCGGCTGTTCCGGGCGCAGAAGATCGGCGGCAATGTCGTCTTCGTCGCCTCCAAGAACGGGCTTGCCGCATCGCCCAATGCCGCCGCCTATTGCACGGCCAAGGCCGCCGAAATCCATCTGGCGCGCTGCCTGGCGCTGGAAGGCGCGGAGGCGCAGATCAGGGTCAATGTCGTCAATCCCGACGCCGTGCTGCGCGGCTCGAAGATCTGGACCGGCGAGTGGAAGGAACAGCGCGCCGCCGCCTACAAGATGTCGACTGACGACCTTGAGGAACACTACCGCTCGCGCTCGATGCTGAAGCGTTCGGTGTTCCCCGAAGACATCGCCGAGGCGATCTATTTCTTCGCCTCCGACATGTCGGCCAAGTCGACCGGCAATATCGTCAATGTCGACGCCGGCAACGCCCAGAGTTTTACGCGCTAGGCGATCATTTTTTGAGGGTGGCGCTGCCCCTCACCCTTACCCTCTCCCCGCGAAGAACGGGGAGAGGGGGTCGCCAATGCCGGAGCGCTTCCCCTCTCCTGTCTCTATACGGACTCTATACGGGGAGAAGGTGCCGACAGGCGGATGAGGGGCAGCGCCAACCAAACGCATTTGGGAGGAAGCACCATGTCCGAAACCATCATCTCCGCCGACATCGTCGACAAGGACAATCTCGCGCGCGCGGCCGAGCTCAAGCGCGATTACGATGCGCTCGGCGAACGCCTCGACCGCCGCGGCATCGCCGTCGACGCCATCCGCGACAAGGTGGAAAAATTCGCCGTGGCGATCCCGTCCTGGGGCGTCGGCACCGGCGGCACCCGCTTTGCCCGCTTTCCCGGCGCCGGCGAGCCGCGCGATATCTTCGACAAGATCGAGGACTGCGCCGTCATCCGGCAGTTGACGCAGGCGACACCCACCGTCTCGCTGCACATTCCCTGGGACAAGGCCGACCCGAACCGGCTGAAGCAGGCGGCCTCGCGCTTCGGCCTCGGCTTCGACGCCATGAACTCCAACACGTTCTCCGACGCCAGTGACCAAAAACTGTCCTACAAGTTCGGTTCGCTGTCGCATGCCGGCGCCGGCACCCGCCGGCAGGCGGTCGAGCACAATCTCGAATGCATCGAGATCGGCAAGACGCTGGGCTCCAAGGCGCTGACGGTGTGGATCGGCGACGGATCGAATTTCCCCGGCCAGGTCAATTTCGCAAAGGCGTTCGAGCGCTATCTCGACGCAATGAAGGAGATCTACGCCAAGCTGCCGGACGACTGGAAGCTGTTCACCGAGCACAAAATGTACGAGCCGGCCTTCTATTCCACGGTCGTGCAGGATTGGGGCACCAACTACATCATCGCCAAAGAGCTCGGCGACAAGGCGTTCTGCCTGGTCGACCTCGGCCATCATGCGCCCAACGTCAACATCGAGATGATCGTCTCGCGGCTGATCCAGTTCAAGAAACTCGGCGGCTTCCATTTCAACGATTCGAAATATGGCGACGACGATCTCGACGCCGGCTCGATCGATCCCTACCGGCTGTTCCTCGTCTTCAACGAGCTGGTCGATGCCGAGCTTGCCGGGGCCGAAGGTTTCGATCCGGCTCACATGCTCGACCAGAGCCACAATGTCACCGACCCGATCGAAAGCCTGATGTTGTCGGCGGTCGAGGTGCAGCGCGCCTATGCGCAGGCGCTGCTGGTCGATCGCCAGGCTTTGGAAGGCTATCAGGATGCCAACGACGCGCTGATGGCGACGCAGACGCTGAAAGCCGCCTATCGCACCGATGTCGAGCCGATCCTCGCCATGGCGCGGCTGAACACGGGCGGCGCCATCGATCCGGTCGCCACCTATCGTGCCGCCGGCTACCGAGCCAAAATCGCGGCGGAACGGCCGGCAGTCGCTGGCGGCGGCGGTGGGATTGTTTGATACCGGCCTGAAACGAAAAAAACCCGCCTGAGGCGGGTCGCGGCGCAAATCAGGATTATGTTAGAATTAGTAGCATAGTTGCCGGCATGGGGCTTGCCATCAACGCTGCGACGCTGAGATGTAACGGCATGGATCCTAGGGTCTCCGCGACGTCGCTTCGCTCCTGCTCCGCCCTAGGATGACGAAGGGAGAGAGGCATCGGCTAATTTCGAACGCCTTCGCTTGTCATCAGCCTACCTACGCTGCGACGCAACTGCCAAATCTGCGCCATCTGCGATTAGCTACAAGCCAACACGCCTTCGTCATCCTAGGGCGGAGCAGGAGCGAAGCGACGTCGCGGAGACCCTAGGATCCATGCCGTTACATCAGCCGAAGATTGCAACGGTGGTTACGAACCGAACCGGCGCAGGCGTGCAAGCCCGGCGAAATCTTCTTTATTGTCAGTAGACTCAACCTCTCCAAACGGCTTTTCTAGGCGCATCCCACGCCCCGGAGAACGGCCATGCACCGCCGCACCCTAATCGCCCTCAGTCTTTCCCTCACCTTGACCTTTGCGCCGCTGGCGGCCGCATTGGCCGCCTCGCCGCAGCCGGCGAAGGGCGAGCATGGCATGGTGGTGACCGCCCAGCATCTGGCGTCTGAAGTCGGCGTCGAGGTGCTGAAGAAGGGCGGCAACGCCGTCGATGCCGCAGTCGCCGTCGGCTACGCACTGGCTGTGGTCTATCCAAACGCCGGCAATATCGGCGGTGGCGGCTTCATGACCATCCGCTTCAAGGACGGCCGCTCGACGTTCCTCGATTTCCGCGAGCGCGCGCCGCTCGCCTCGACGAAAACCATGTATCTCGACAAGGATGGCAAGCCGGTGAAAGGCGCCAGCCTCGACGGCTATCTCGCTGTCGGCGTGCCGGGCTCGGTGGCAGGCTTCGAGACCGCACGGGAAAAATACGGCACGCTGACGCGGCAGGACTTGATGGCGCCGGCCATCCGCTATGCCAGGGACGGTTTTGTGCTGGAGCAGGGGGATGTCGCCTCGCTCGAAGCCGGCGCCGCGCGGCTGGCCAAGGACCCTGCCGCGGCCGCCATCTTCCTGAAGCCTGGCGGCAAGCCCTATGCCGTCGGCGAGCGCCTTGTCCAGGCCGATCTCGCCGCCTCGCTTTCGGCGGTTTCGGAACGAGGTCGCGATGCCTTCTACAAAGGACCGATCGCCGACGGCATCGTCAAGGCGAGCGCGGAGAAGGGCGGTATTCTGGCCAAGGCGGATTTCGAGACCTACGCGGTCCGCGAGCTCGAGCCGGTGACCTGCAACTACCGTGGCTATCAGATCACCTCGTCGCCGCCGCCGAGCTCGGGCGGCGTCATCATCTGCGAGATCCTCAACGTGCTGGAATTCTATCCGCTGTCATATCTCGGCACCGGTTCTGCCGAAACCGTCAAAGTCATGGTCGAGGCGATGCGCCATGCCTATGTCGACCGCAATTCGGCACTCGGCGATCCCGACTTCGTCGACAATCCGGTCGAAAAGCTGCTCGACAAGAATTATGCCAAAGAAATCCGCGAAAAGATCGATCCGTTCCGGGCCGGCGTGTCGCAGGATCTGATGCCGAAGGGCTTTGGCGAGAGCCAGGAGACGACGCATTATTCGATCGTCGACAATGACGGCAACGCCGTCGCGGTGACCTATACGCTGAACGGTTCGTTCGGCGCCGCCGTCGTAGCCGACGGCACCGGCATCCTGCTCAACAACGAGATGGACGATTTCACCCAGAAACCGGGCGTGCCCAATCTCTACGGCCTGGTCCAGGGCGAGGCGAATGCGATCGCGCCGAGGAAGACGCCGCTGTCGTCGATGAGCCCGACCATCGTCGCCAAAGACGGCAAGCCGTTCATGGTCATCGGCAGCCCCGGCGGCTCGCGCATCATCACCATCACGCTGGAAGCGATCGTCAACGTCGTCGACCACGGCATGAACATCCAGGAGGCGATCGACGCGCCGCGCATCCATCACCAATGGCTGCCCGACACGGTCTATGTCGAACCGTTCGGCCTGTCGCCCGATACCGAAAAACTGCTTGCCGGGATGGGCTACCACCTCGATGTCGCCGATGCGACCTGGGGTCAGGCGGCCGGTATCCTGGTCGGCGGCAAGAGCCTGGCCGAGATCGAAAAGGGCGGCGGCGCCCGCTACAATGGCGCCATCGACAGCCGCGCCGCGTCCGGCGAGGCGATTGGATATTAGATTCGTGCGCCCCGGGTCTGTTGAGATTCAGGTCAGGCCGCGCCGGGCCCGTCAGATGACCAGCGTTATGGTGGACGCAATCAGCATCACCGCTGCGATGCCGACGAACAAGGCATAGATACGCGGCCGATCGAGCAGCAGCGCATTTCCCGATATCCACGCCGCCGTGGCGCCGCCAAGCGCGTACAGGAAGCCGTTGCGGTGCCCCAGGGCAAGGTTTGCGGCCATCAAGCCGCCAATGATGAGGGCGCCGAACACGATGATCACGGCGACCGCGTATTTCTCGAAATCGTTGCTGGCCACACCCGGACCCATCACGTTCAACGTCGTCAGGTCGTCCGGGTCGAAGGGGCTGGCCGACCCATATTCGTCTTGACCGGCAGGCTCGTGCATCATTCATTCTCCTTGAAGCGGCAACAAATCATCAAGCCTTGCCGAGTGCAACCGGATCGCGACGCGTTCAATGCCATCGGCACGGTCTTCAACACTTTCTGGCCGCGGCTTGCTACCGTCTTTTTGGATTTAATGCATGTCGCGCAAAAGTGTGCAGCGGTTTTGCGGTAACGACATGCAAAAAAACAACAACCTGAAGCGCGTCGCCGGTCAAACGCGACGCGCTTCAGGTCGGATCGTGCTGCCGCTCCAGGCGATCTGTCGCACTGGAATCGCCAGTCAGGGCGTTTTGACATGAAAGGCCGCCGCTCTGGAGGCGGATTAAGAACCGCTGTCCTGGCTTCGGCCTGACCGCGCGTGACGTTCTAGTGGCCAGGATTGGGCCGGTGGCGAAGATTGGGCCGGCGGCGAAGATTGGGTTGGTGGTGAAGAGTGGCCGGCGCCACTTTGGGGGGGCGTTGGGGTAGATTGCCTGATGGGCGCCGGCCAAGCGGAAATCAGGTCCGCCGCGAGCAAACATAGCAAGGAATGGCGCGGTATGGCAGTGGTGTGATCGCGGAAGATGGTTCGCGCTTTCCCGGTGCGGTGTCCCATTATCGGTCAACCCGTCTGGCACCTGAATTGCACAGTAAGCAATGCCGGGGCAACGGCCCGGAAGTCGTTCCCGAATATCGGGCCTCGCCGCTTCGCAAATGGAGCGGCGGGCCTTTTTGGCTAGAGCATCGGCCCCGAACGTGGCTACCGGTTGCGGCAGCGTTTCGCAGCCCGCCGAGATTTGTCAGGCGGCGGGAGCCGGCGGCAGTTCGAACAGTTGGGCGCCATTCTCCTGGCCCCGCTCGACATAGCCGATTATCCGGAACCATTTTGCGACGTCCGGTCTATGCAGCCAGCTGCGCGAGTGAATGGGGAGGTTGCCTGCAAGCGCCTGGATATGGCGAATGTGCCGCTTGCAGAAGCGAACGGTCGCGGCGCTGAAGAAATCTTCTTGCGCGGCGAACAGCGTATCGGCAGCGTCGCTATTCTCGTGCCAGGCGATGAGCGCTACGGTTTTTTCGCCCTGCACGAGCGCATGAGCACGGCCTTCCTTCAAGTTCATCATCAGATTGTCGTAGGCGATCTTGCTGTCCTTGCCGGCCGCGACGTACTCGTCCGATATCCGCTTGGACAGATCACGGAAAACACTTTCCAGATCTCCAACCGTTGCTGCGCGTGCTCTCATTTCGCCTCCTGGAGCCCCAACGGGCAGTTTGCCCTAAGGATAGGGGATCACCAAGCAAATCAAATCCGTCATTCCCCCAATGCGAGCAAACAGTTTCGCCAGTGCCGGCCCTGTCGGGCGCGGGAAAAATGATTGGAGGTCGCCGAGAACTGCTACGCAACCTGCCGCAACACGGCGACCTGAACTCCCCCAACCGATTTCAGCCAAGCCGGCGTCATGCGCAACTTGCTGACTGAAATTGTCTTGGAAAAATGGTGCCCAGAGGCGGATTCGAACCACCGACACGCGGATTTTCAGTCCGCTGCTCTACCAACTGAGCTATCTGGGCCTGTTCCGGCACGCGGGCAGTTCTGCACGCCGGATTTCTTGAAAGCGCCGCAGGCGCCCCTTGAAAGCGCGTGGGTTATAGCACGGGAATCCCGCCTGTCCAGCGCTTAAGCGTTGATTTCAAGCGGCAAACGAGCAGTCGCTGGACAGGTCGATTCATGGGACGCGGTCGAAGTCACCAAGCCGTGCCGAACAGCTTCATTTGGGAGGGTCGTTGTCCGTTTCGTCCTCGTCGTCGCGGCCCGGAATGACATAGGCGCCCTTGAGCCAGCGGTTGAGGTCGATGTCCTTGCAGCGCACGGAGCAGAACGGGTAGGTCTCGCGCGCCGACGGCTTGCCGCATTCGGGGCAGGGCCGCTTGGGGCGCAGCGGCGTGACCTTGTCGTCCGAACCCGAGTTCATGGCCGAACTGACTGCCAGTTGGCATGCACCTTGAAGCCCTCGCCGGCCAGCAGCGCCACCGTCTCATACAGCGGCAGGCCGACGACGTTGGTGTAGGAGCCGACAAGCTTGACCACGAAGGCGCCGGCGAGACCCTGGACTGCGTAGCCGCCGGCCTTGCCGCGCCATTCTCCCGAGGCCACATAGGCGTCGATCTCGGCGCGCGGCAGCCGCTTGAAACGCACCCTGGTCTCGACCAGCCGCTGGCGCAGCTTGCCGCTCGGCGTAACCAAGCAGATGCCGGAATAGACCCGATGCGAACGGCCTGACAGCAGTCCGAGGCAATTGACGACGTCGTCGAACGTTTCGGCCTTGGGGAGGATGCGCCGGCCGACGGCGACCACCGTGTCGGCGGCCAGCACGAAGCTCGGTGCATAATCCTCTTCCGTCTGCAGCGAGGCCAGCGCCTTTTCGGCCTTTTCCTTCGACAGGCGCTTGGCCAGCGAGCGTGGATGCTCGGCGCGCAACGGCGTTTCGTCGACACCGGCCGGCAGCACGCGGTCCGGCTCGATGCCGGCCTGCTGCAGCAGCTCGATTCGGCGCGGCGAACCCGAGGCAAGCACGAGCTTCTGCAAAATGATCATCGCGATCCCGGCCGAGCTCTGACGATCTTACTTGAAACGGTAGGTGATGCGGCCCTTGGTCAGGTCGTAGGGTGTCATCTCGACAAGGACCTTGTCGCCGGTCAGCACGCGGATACGGTTCTTGCGCATGCGGCCGGCGGTGTGGGCGATGATTTCGTGTTCGTTTTCAAGCTTCACCCTGAACATCGCATTGGGCAATAATTCCGTGACGACACCCGGAAACTCGAGGACTTCTTCCTTCGGCATTCGATACCTTTGCTTGGATGGATTCCCAGCGCCCCGGCCGGAATTTGGGCGGAACCTATATGATAATCGTGCGCTTGTGAACATGCTTAAATCAGCCCGGTTTCTCTGCTTCCGGCGCCAGAAAACGGCGGCCGATCCGCGCCCTCAGCCGTTCGCGCACCTCGCGATAGGCGGCCATGATCTGCTCGCGCGTGCCGCCGACGCCAGTCGGGTCCGGCATCGGCCAATATTCGACGTCGACGGCAAGCGAGCGGGTAAGCTCGAGCGCGGTGTGATGGGCTTCCGGCGACAGCGTGATGATCAGGTCGAAATAGTCGTCCTCGAGATCGTCCAATGTCCTCGGGTGCCGGTCGCCGAGCGAAAGCCCGTCCTCGGCCAGCACGGCGTCGACGAACGGGTCGCGTTCGCCGCCGCGCACCCCGGCCGACGCGACGAAGGTGGTGGCCGGAAGTACCTGACGCGCCAGCAGTTCGGCCATCGGCGAGCGCACGGCGTTCATGGCGCAGACGAACAGGATCGAGCGGGGCAGGATCGAGCGGGGCAGAGGGACTGACAGTTCAGCCTCGCCAGTGCAGTACGCAGACCAGCGTGAACAGCCGGCGCGCCGTGTCGAAATCGATATCGATCTTGCCGGCCAGCCGGTCCATCAGTGTCTGCGAGCCCTCATTGTGCAGGCCGCGCCGGCCCATGTCGATCGCCTCGATCTGGCTGGGCGTCGAGGTGCGGATGGCATCGTAATAGCTTTCGCAGATCATGTAATAGTCCTTGACGATGCGCCTGAGCGGCGTCAGCGACAGGATGTGGGTGACGACCGCCGCGCCATCCTCGCGCGTCACCGCGAAGACCAGGCGGGATTCGGCCAGCGACAGTTTTAGCCGGTAGGGCCCGGCGCCGTCGTCATTGACCGGCTGGAAGCTGTTTTCCTCGATCAGGTCGAAGATCGCCACCGCCCGCTCATGCTCGACGTCGGGCGTCGAACGGCCGATCGATTCGTCGAGTTCGACATCGATCAGCCTGGCACGGGTTCGATCGTAGTCCGCCATGTCAGCTACATATTCAGCCGGATGGCGACGGAGCGTCCATGCGCGTCGAGGCCTTCCGCTGTGGCCAGCGCGATGGCCGCCGGCGCCAGCGCCCGCAATTGCTCCGGCCCGAGCTTCAGGATCGAGGTGCGCTTGACGAAATCGAGCACCGAAAGCCCGGACGAGAAGCGCGCCGAGCGCGCCGTCGGCAGAACGTGGTTGGAGCCGCCGACATAGTCGCCGATGGCTTCCGGCGTGTGGCGGCCGAGAAAGACTGCGCCGGCATTGCGCATCCGCGCCAGGAAGGCTTCCGGCTCGTCGATGGCAAGCTCGACATGTTCGGCCGCGATGCGGTCGACCAGCGGCAGCGCCGCCTCGATTCGGGGGACGTGGATGACGGCGCCGAAATCGCGCCAGCTCGCCGCCGCCGTCCCGGCGCGCGACAGGCTTTGCAACTGGCGTTCGACCGCCTGTTCGACCGCCGCGCCGAAGGCGGGGTCGTCGGTGATCAGGATCGACTGCGCCGACACGTCATGCTCGGCCTGGGCAAGCAGGTCGGCGGCGATCCAGTCCGGATCGTTATTGCCGTCGGCCACGACAAGCACTTCCGAGGGCCCGGCGATCATGTCGATGCCGACCGTGCCGAACACCTGGCGCTTGGCCGCCGCGACATAGGCATTGCCGGGGCCGACGATCTTGGCGACCGGCTTTATCGTCTCGGTGCCGTAGGCCAGCGCTGCGATCGCCTGCGCGCCGCCGACACGATAGATCTCGGATATGCCGGTCAGGTCCGCCGCCACCAGCACCAGCGGATTGATGACGCCGCCGGGCGCCGGCACCGCCATGACGATGCGCTCGACGCCGGCGACCTTGGCCGGCACGGCGCTCATCAGCACCGAGCTTGGATAGCTCGCCGTACCGCCCGGTACGTAGAGCCCGACCGCCTCGATCGCGGTCCAGCGCGAGCCGAGCTCGACGCCGGCAGCGTCGGTATAGCGGTCGTCGTTGGGCCGCTGCCGCTCGTGATGCGAACGGATGCGGTCACGGGCGAATTTGAGCGCCTCGATCGTCTGCGGGTCGGCCGCATCGTAGGCCCTGGCGATGTCGTCTTGCGACACGGCAATGCCGAGGCCTTTCAGGTCGGCCTTTTCGAATCTCAGCGTGTAGTCGATGAGCGCCGCGTCGCCCTCGGCGCGCACCCGCGCGACGATCGCGCGCACCACCGCGTCGACGTCCTCCGAGACCTCGCGCTTGGTCAAAAGGAACGCGGCAAACCGCGGCTCGAAATCGGCATCGGACAGGCGAAGCGTGATGGCCATCTTGTGTGCTCAGACTCTGTGGAAGGGGCGCGACGTCGCTTCCCAGGCGCCGCCAGTGTCAGCCAGCCGCGCCTCGATGCACTCGACATCGAGCATGATCGCGCCGCCGCCTGAAAAGATCAGCTCGACAATGCCGGCCGGCTTGTCGAGCGCGATGAAGCTGATCGCCAGCAGCGACAGCACCTCGTCCGGCTTGTCGCGGGCAATGCCGCTGGTCTTGGCGCCCAGCACCCGGTCGAAATGCAGCACGCTTTGCCGCCGCTCATTGTGCTGGCGGAACAGCCCCGATTTCGCCTCCCAGACGAAGCGGTTCATCGTCATCACGAAGCGCTTGACCGCCGGCATGTATTCGAGGTCGCCGACCTTGAGCACGGCGTCCTGGACATGGGCCGAGACGATGCTCAGATCCTGATCGTCGAGCGCGACAAGCTTGAGAAGGTTCATGCGGAGTTCGCACCTGCGAAGGTTACATCGGCTTTCTGTTAGGCGGTCTTGGCGATCCGTGCAACCGCGCCGCGGATTCCAGGACAATCGCTTCAGGTGTGCGCTGCCCCTCATCGCCCTGCCCGTCCTCCGCAGCAGCTGCGGAGGGTGGACCGGGCACTCTCCCCGTATAGTGACGGGGAGAAGGGCGCCTTCGCCGGACGATTTCGCCAATCAGCAGCGGTGCAGGAATAAGCCCCTTCTCCCCGTTACTATACGGGGAGAAGGTGCCGGCAGGCAGATGAGGGGCAGCGCCGACCTCAGGCCGTTACCTCTACCCCGAAATCCGCTCGATCACCGCGCCGCAGCCGGACAGCTTTTCTTCCAGCCGCTCAAAACCGCGGTCGAGATGATAGACCCGGTTGACCGTGGTCTCGCCTTCGGCCGCCAGGCCGGCGATGACCAGCGACACCGAAGCGCGAAGGTCGGTCGCCATCACCGGCGCGCCCTTCAGCTTCGGCACGCCGTCGACGATCGCCGTCTGGCCGGACAATGTTATGTGGGCGCCGAGCCGGGCAAGTTCCTGGACGTGCATGAAGCGGTTTTCGAAGATCGTCTCGGTGATGCGCGACTTGCCCTTGGCCATCGTCATCAGGCCCATGAACTGCGCCTGCAGGTCGGTCGGGAACGCCGGGAAGGGCGCTGTCGTCACGTCGACCGGCGCAATGCCGGCGCCGTTGCGCCTGACGCGGATGCCGGAATTGGTCTGCGTGATCTCGGCGCCGGTTTGGGAAATCACGTCGAGCGCGGTCTGCAACAGGTCCGCCCGCGCACCTTCGAGCACGACATCGCCGCCGGTCATGGCGACGGCCATCGCATAGGTGCCGGTCTCGATGCGGTCGGGTATCACCCGCACGCGCGCGCCCGACAGCGCCTCGACGCCGTCGATGGTGATGGTCTCGGTGCCGGCGCCGGAAATCCTGGCGCCCATGGCGTTGAGGCATTCGGCGAGGTTGACGATCTCGGGCTCGCGGGCGGCGTTTTCGAGCACCGTCTCGCCCTTGGCCAGTGACGCGGCCATCATCAGCACATGGGTGGCGCCGACCGACACTTTCGGGAAGACGTAGCGATTGCCGACAAGACGGCCGTTCCTGGTCTTGGCGATGACATAGCCGGTGTCGACGTCGATATCGGCGCCCAGCGCCTGGAGGCCTTCCAGGAAAATGTCGACCGGCCGCGTGCCGATGGCGCAGCCGCCGGGCAGCGACACCTTGGCCTCGCCCATGCGGGCAAGCAGCGGGCCGATCACCCAGAACGAGGCGCGCATCTTCGACACCAGCTCGTAGGGTGCCGTTGTGTCGACGATGTTGCGGGCGGAGAAAGTGACGGTGCGCGAATAGCCCTGCTGCTGCTTTTCGCGGCGTCCGTTGACCGAGTAGTCGACGCCATGATTGCCGAGGATGCGGATCAACTGCTCGACATCGGCCAGATGCGGCACGTTTTCCAGGGTCAGTGTGTCGTCGGTGAGCAGCGAAGCGATCATCAGCGGCAGCGCGGCGTTCTTCGCGCCCGAGATCGGGATGCTTCCGGCAAGCTTGTTGCCGCCGACGATTCTGATGCGATCCATGGAAGAACGTCCCCTCGGCCGAAAGGCCGGTTTTAATCGGTTGAGTCTGTTGTGGCCGGTCTAGACCCCGGCCCGTCTAAACCATTGGCCGGCTTGGTTCAAGAAACAGGATTCCCGCGCCGTGGCTGTCGATAATAGGTCAATCCTTTTGCGTTTCGAGCCCGTCCGGCCGCTTGTCGGCCCCGCCAGTGCGTCGCGAGCGCGACTGCGCCTTGCGCTTCTGCAGATTGGCGCGCAATTGCTCGGCGAGCCGGGTCTTGCGGTCAGCTTTTGTCGACGGCCCGCCCTTGTCAGATGGGCCCTCCTTGTCGGGTGGACCCTCCTTGTCAGATGGAATTGCCTTGTCGTTCATGGTTCCGTCCCGGCTGACCCGCTATTCAGGGATAGCCAACATTGTGGCGCTGCCATGTCCGCAAAAGCCGTCGGAGCGGGCTTTCACAGATGGCTTGCACTTGGCCTTGCGCTTGCCGGTTCGATATGGCAGAAGCCCCGCCATCAGCGGCTGCGGTAGCTCAGTGGTAGAGCACTCCCTTGGTAAGGGAGAGGTCGAGAGTTCAATCCTCTCTCGCAGCACCAGATTTTCCTAACAAATTCAACGTATTACCGACCGCAGAGAGCGGTCGGTATCTCTGCGCCTCGGCACAGTTCGGCACGGTTCAGCACCCGTGGTGGTGCAGAATTGGTGCGAGATTGGATCAAAGAACATGGCGCCGATATCATAGGCTATGTTGCTCGTTACGGCAGTAAGGACGACCCAAAGCATTATGGGGATGGTGGCGAACTGATTTACGCGGCGGATATAGCCGCCTTGCGTCGTCTAGAAGGTGGGAAATAGCATGACCCTAGATCAAGCTTATCTTATTGGAGTGATCCCCGCTGCTTTAGTTTCTGTTGTGGGGCTTCCGCTCACATGGTGGAAACCGGGTATTTTTGGGCCGCTGTGTTTTTACGTAGTGTTGTGTGGTTTTGTTTGTGGCTCAATAGCAATGAACCTATCACCATGAATACTATGCCGGACTATCTACGGATTGGTGCACACACTTACCGAATGTCAGAGATATCCATTGTAGATGCTGACGGCAATCTAGGTGAGTGCGATACTGACGGCATGGTGATCCTGATCAAAGAAGGCATAGTGCCGAGTAAGAAGCGTGAGATTGTACTGCATGAGGTATTTCATGCTGTATGGGAAGCTGTAGGGCTAGACATCATTGCCAAGCCTACAGAGGAACAAGTTGTGGATCGGATGGCTTGCGGGTTCTTGCAAGTTATGCGCGATAATCCTAAGCTGGTCGCCTATCTAACGGGAGGCCAGCATGAACTGGAAAAACTTGCGGCATGATCTGCTGGTACTGCTCATAGCGGTAGCCTGCTACTTCCTGTACCCGCCGCTGTTGCTGATAGTGCTCGGTTGGGTAGTGATCAAGCGGTACTGCCTGGATACAGGTGGTGCAGAATTGGTGCAGCCGAAATCGGAACCCGAAATAAAGCAGCAATAACAGTAGCATACTAGCTGCTAGCCGCTTCCTTGGTAAGGGAGAGGTCGAGAGTTCAATCCTCTCTCGCAGCACCAGTTTATCCCCTTGAAATCGCTCAAGCCCTTGACACGCAAGGCTCTCGTGATCGCTGCAGATTCCTTCAACGGAATTGGTTGGCACAAGATCGACAAGCGCAGCCCCTTGACATCGAGGTGTATCCATTCCCATACGATGAAAGTGATGTGCGACGAGATTCAGGCTCCCACGGCCAGAACAGGTCATAGCGCCCGGGAATCAGCCTTGCGTGCGAACATCCTGGCTGCACAAACCATGCCGGCTGGGATTTTCGCGAGGCCTAGGCAAGCCTCGCGCTGGTTCTGCTTCGAACATCGCGCCGAGAGGGAGCGGTTTCTTTTAGAACGTCAACCAATCCGCCATCCCTTCGCGTCTGAAGCCCTACCGGGTTTTGACGTCGATCAGCCTCGTGCCGCCGAAGGATTTCTACAACGCGATGGCAAGA
This sequence comes from Mesorhizobium sp. WSM2561, assembly GCF_000513915.1. Lineage (NCBI taxonomy): Bacteria > Pseudomonadati > Pseudomonadota > Alphaproteobacteria > Hyphomicrobiales > Phyllobacteriaceae > Mesorhizobium > Mesorhizobium sp. WSM2561. The sequence continues at coordinate 1,396 of NZ_AZUX01000051.1, read as the reverse complement.
CTTTAGGCCTGTCACCGTTTCGCGGTGTCAGCATCCCGCTCGTCGCGTCTGAGGAACTCGCTGGTGACCGTGCCGAGTTGGTTTTCCAGCCAATCTGCCATCGCCTCTTCTTCGCGCAGGTTTTCTTTACACGCTCTTTGGGTCTCGGAGTCGCCGACCTCGCCGGCTGCGGCAATGAGCATTTTGTAGCTGGCGATTTCCATATGCTCGAATGTGTAGCTAGCCAGTGATCCTTTCATCACCTCGTCGCCTGCAAACATGCCGCTGATGTTCTGTCCGATGGCGATTAGCTTACCGCCGGCGTCCTTCAGCGTCGAAGATCCGTCGCCGATCCGGTCGAGGCATTGTTCAAGACGTTTTGCCTGTTGCCTCGTTTCTTCGAGATGCATGTTCATCCGGTCGCGAATCTCGGGATAGTTTTCGAGACGCTCGATTTGGCCGCTCAACATGGTCTCGGCTTGTTCTTCCATGGCGTGAGCGTCGCGAAGCCACTGCACCAGACGTTCCTTGGAGTCTGTCATGTCTGTCTCCGTTGGTCAGCATTGTCTTACTGCCATCGCAACGCCGCCACAGACCGTTAGTTCCGATCGCCTGCAAAGCGCAGTCGATACCCGGCGGTGACCACGACAACCCGTCCCGCAGGTCGCTGCCTCCCCGGCCAAAAGCCCCCAGAAGCGCAACATTAGCGTCAGCTAATGGTGCTCTGTGAGCAGTGGGCGTTGCCTGGTAGGCGCCGGCCGGCAGCTTTGGTCCGCCGCAGGAACAAGTTCCAGAGGTTAGGGCGGTGAGTATCGCGCGATACGTAGGCCAACAGTTCGAAAAATCCTGCCCCCAAATCAGATCAGAGTGGCCCGAGGACAAATGTGGCCAGTAGGGCAACAAAAAGCACAGCGGTGATCACGGCGCCCCACATGAGGACCCTTCCTGTGCCGCGTTGCTCTTCCTCGCGAGGTATCTCTTTCGCCATAGCAAGCATCCTTTTTGAGAAGTTCGGTGACTCAGCAATGTGTCTTGCGGAGGCTGGTTCCCGGCAGGAGGGGCCTATTGATGCCCTGGTTCATTTGGATGTTCCCTTGGACCCACGCCATGGGCGCGCTGTCGCTAGAAATCCATGCGAGGCACGCCGGTTATGGCACCGAATTCTTACTGCTAATTTAGCTGGAAGTGATGGAACCAGTTTGCCCCCGCCAAGTTCGTTAGGCAATGGAGGAGATTGCCGCCATGAACAGTGTCATTTATCTCATCGGCCTTGTCGTCGTCGTGCTTGCGATCCTCTCCTTCCTCGGATTCCATTAGGAGACACCATGCAGCGCGAAGACGATCAGGGCCGTAAGCCGGCCGATTTCGAAACAGCCAAAAGCGAACTGTCCGAACGGTTCCAGCAGGAAACGCAGAC
>NZ_KI911323.1:25284-44561 GCF_000513915.1 Mesorhizobium sp. WSM2561 | reverse complement strand
GCGGTCGCTTAGCTTGCAGCGAGCTTTCCTTGCTTTGCGCCAGGCGCCGAACCGGAGGAACTGTGTTTGGTCACGAAATCATCGAGGCAAGCCGCCCAAGCGCCCGAATCGACCGAGATTGCCACGCTGGCGAAACTGGCGGGCTCCTCGTACGAGACGCTCGAGCGCGAACTCAGGGCTACGATCGCAACACTCGAGCAGCAGGCGTTGCGATTCGAGACGGCGATCGACAACATCTCGCAAGGCATTTGCTTTTTCGACGCCGCCGAACGGCTGATCCTGTGCAACCGCCGCTATGCGGAAATTTACCGCATCGCACCCGAACATTTGCGCCCCGGCCGGACGCTGGGCGAAATCGTCGAACGCCGCATCGCTGCCGGGACATCCGCGATGGCCAGCGACGCTTATCTCGCATTTGCCCGGGCGGTCAATTCGGGCACGACTTTGAGAAACTGGACCGCCAATCTCACCGACGGCCGGACAATTCAGATCTGCCATCAGCCGATGCCTGACGGCGGATGGGTGGCCACGCATGAGGACATAACGGAGCTCACCGCCAATCGCCTGATCGTCGACGAGCGCATCTCGCTGCAAACGCTGATCGACTGGGTGCCCGACTACCTGTGGGTGAAGGACACCGAAAGCCGCTTCGTCGTCGCCAACAGGGCCATTGCTTCCGACAGCGGCAAGGCCAAAACCAGTGACATGATCGGTTTGACCGATTTCGATCTTCATGCCCCCGAGCTTGCGCAGAAGTTTCGCGCGATCGAGCAAGGCGTGCTGCGCAGCGGACAGCCGATGATCGATGAGGAAGAGTTCGTTGTCGATGCGTCAGGCGCCGGCAAATGGTTTTCGTCGACGAAGGTGCCGTTGCGCAATGTTCAAAACGATATCTTCGGTCTGGTCGGCATCGCCCACGACATCACCGCCCGCAAGCAGGCGGACACCCTTCGAGACGGGCAGGCGCAGATACTGGAAATGATCGCGACGAGCGCCCCGCTCGAAGATGTGCTCGACTGCCTCATGCGCCTCGCCGAGTCTCAGTTGACGGGGATATTCGGTTCCGTCCTGTTGCTCGACAAGGATGGCAGCCACTTGCGGCACGGCGCCGCGCCGAGCTTGGCAAAGGCCTATACGAGCGCCATCGACGGGATCGCCGTCGGCCCCAAAATGGGATCCTGCGGAACCGCTGCCTACCGGCGCGAGCCGGTCATTGTCGCGGACATCATGCACGACCCGCTTTGGCACGATCACTGCGAATTGGCGGCGGCCTATGGCTACCGTTCGTGCTGGTCGACCCCGATCCTGTCGCACCAGGGCGCTGTGCTGGGCGCCTTTGCCATGTACTCGACGACCGTGCGCGAGCCGACCGCGGCCGAGACCCGGCTCATCGATTTCACGACGCGTATTGCCGGGATCGCCATCGAGCGCAAGCTGGCCGAAGATCGGATCCACTTCATGGCCAACCATGATGTGCTGACCGGACTGCCCAATCGCGCTCTGCTCGAGGACCGGCTTTCGCAGGCGATCCTCTACGCGCAGCGATACGATCGCTGGGTGACGGTGGTGTTCATCGATCTGGACAATTTCAAACTCGTCAATGACACGCTTGGCCACAATGCCGGGGACGAGCTGTTGAAGACCGTAGCCGGCCGTATCGTCGAGCGCGTAAGGGCGACCGATACGGTCGTGCGGCTTGGTGGCGACGAATTCGTCGTCGTTCTGTTCGATCAACCGACGAATGTCGATCTCATCTCCGAGACCCTGCAAGCCATTCGGGCGGCGATTGCAGAGCCGGTTCAGCTCGGAGCACATCGGCTGAGGGCGACGGCCAGTATCGGCATCGCCAGCTACCCCAAGGATGGGACCAACCCCGACACGCTGCTGGCCAATGCCGATGCGGCCATGTATCGCGCCAAGGAATTCGGCCGCGACAATTTCCAGTTCTACGCTCCCGAATTCAACACCAGAGCGCATGAGAAATTCGTGCTTCAGGAGGACTTGCGTAACGCTCTGGCCCGTTCGGAATTCACGCTGTTCTACCAGCCGCAAGTCGATCTTCGGTCGGGCCACGTCTTTGCCGTCGAAGCATTAATACGCTGGAATCATCCGACGCGGGGCATGTTGGCACCGACCGCCTTCATTCCGACGGCCGAGGAGACAAGTCTGATCGTGCCGATCGGCGATTGGGTCCTGCACGAGGCCTGCCGGCAGAACAAGGCATGGCAGGATGCCGGCCTGCCGCCGATGACCGTCTGCGTGAATGTGTCGACGCGGCAATTCAGGGAAAAGAACCTGATCGGCCGTGTCGCCGATGCCCTGAAAGTCAGCGGTCTGGAGGCCAGATATCTCGAGCTGGAGGTGACCGAAAGCCTGATCATGCAGGATATCGACCTGGCGGTCGCAACGATGAATCAGCTGCAAAACCTGGGCGTTCAGATCTCGATCGACGATTTCGGAACAGGCTACTCCAGCCTCAGTGCGCTCAAGACCTTTCCAGTGGCGCGGCTGAAAATCGACAAATCGTTCATCAACGATATCGCTGCTGACGAAAACGACCAGGCTGTCGCCAGCGCCGTAATATCATTGGGTCAAAATCTGAATCTGAGGGTCATTGCCGAGGGCGTCGAGACGGACGATCAGGTGGCCTTCCTGCGCAAGAACAACTGCGATGAAATGCAGGGCTATCATTTCAGCGAACCGGTTTCGGCCCCCGACATCGAGAAAATGCTCAGTGGCGAACCCATGGATTGACGGGTCGATCATGATCTCTTCAGCCGACGCGGCATTGCCGACGGCGCGGATTGGCCTTTGCCCGAGTTCCTATTTGCCCAGGACAAGGCTCCAGTAGCGCCGCGAGCTGTCGCGGCCGTCCCGCACATAGGCCAGGCCGAAGCGGGTGAAGCGCGGGTCGAGCATGTTGCGGCGGTGGCCGGCCGAATGCATCCAGATGTCGAACAGCTTCTGCTGATCGAAACGGCCCTCGGCGATGTTTTCGGCGGCAGCACCGGCAATGCCGTTGCCCTTGACGCGCAAAGCAAATCCCTTGCCCCAGCCGGTCGAGTGGGTCATGCGGCCGCCGCGCGCCATATAGCCGGACTGCTGCAGGGCTGCCTGTTCGAGCTGACGGTCGGGGACAAGCGGTTCGAGCCCGGCTGAGGCGCGGATGCCCGCCAGCGTGCCGACAGCGGAGGCCGAGACCCCGGCGCCTTCGCCGGTGGGCAGCACAGTGGCACAAGCGGCAAGCCCGGCCAGCGCGGCAAGGCCGGCAGCTCTAAGCAGCATTCGCCTGTTTGGCGTCGGGCGCATTTCGTCAGAGCGGGGTTCTAGGGATGGTTGATTGGCGGTGTCGGTGAGCGTCATGCCTGCCTGACATAGCGGCAATAGTGGCTTTTGCCGGGCAGGCGTTCAGAAATCTCGCTCGCTGCCCCCTTAGCCGTCCGCGAACCCCGCTGATGCGCGCTGCGGCGCGATATTCTCCAAGCTTGCCGCCCAACCACCGCCGGTAGCCGCATTGCTCAAGGGCGCTCCTGGCGGCTATCTGGCAGACACTTGGCTGATCCCGGTATCGATCCAGGCACGCGTCTGTTCCAGAACTTCATCCGCAAGCGCGGGATCGTCGATAGCCCGGGCGAGGATCACTGCCCCCACCATCGCTGCCCAGCATCCGATCGCTGCGCGGCGTCTGTCTGCCGGATCCAACTCCGGCAGCGTCTTGCCGATATGGTCGATCTGCGAGCGAAGGCCTTCGGTCATGGCCGAGCGGGCAGCCGGGGTCTGATGGCGGATGTCCGCAACAAGGCCCGCTGTCGGGCAACCACCGGCGGCATTGTCGCGATGCCGGGGCGAAAGATAGGCATCTGCATAGGCGCGAAGGTCGCCCCCTCCGCTTGAGTCCGCGGCGAGGACATGGGCAAGGGTTTGGGCGATCAGGTCGTCCTTCGAGCTGAAATGGCCATAGAAGCCGCCATGGGTGAACCCGGCGGCTTTCATCACCTCCGCCACGCTGACCGCGTCAAACCCCTTGTCGCGAAACAGCCGGCTGGCAACATCCAGAATTCGGCGGCGGTTCTCCGCCATCTGTTCCCGACCGACCTTCATTTCAAAATCCTCCGCCGGCGCCGTTGACATTTACATGATGGGTATCATATTTACCTGCATTCATGATGATCGTCATGAATATAGAGTCCATCAGAGAAAAGAGCAATGCCATGACCACCATTCCGTCAGTCCTCATAACCGGCGCCTCCACCGGCATCGGAGCCGCCTATGCCGAGCGCTTCGCGCGCCGCGGGCACGACCTCGTGCTGGTTGCCCGTGACACGGCACGAATGGAGGCTCTGGCGGCCCGTCTGCGTCAGGAAAATGGCGTGGCGATCGACATCATCCAGGCTGATCTTACGCAGCCTGCCGAGCTTGCAACGGTAGAGACGAGGCTGCGCGATGACGCCAGCATCGGAATCCTCGTCAACAATGCCGGAACGGCCATCGGCGGAAGCTTTATCGAGCAGAGCACCGATGACCTCGCGCGGCTGGTTGCGCTCAACACCACCGCGCTTCTGCGGCTAGCCAGCGCCATCGCCCCGCGTCTTGCGACGGCCGGCAAAGGGGCGATCGTCAACATCGGCTCCGTGGTCGGCCTGGCGCCGGAGTTCGGCATGACGGTCTACGGCGCAACCAAAGCCTTCGTGCTGTTTCTGTCGCAGGGACTCAGTCTCGAGCTCGCGCCGAAGGGTGTCTACGTCCAGGCCGTGCTTCCCGCCACGACGCGAACGGAGATCTGGGGACATGTCGGCGCCGACGTCAACACGCTTTCCAACGTGATGGAGGTGGACGATCTGGTGGATGCGGCGCTGGTCGGCTTCGACCGCCGCGAACTGGTGACCATCCCGCCGCTACCCGATGCCGGGCAGTGGGACGCGCTTCAGGCCGCACGCCAGGCCATGCTTCCGAACTATCGGAACGAACATCCCGCCGAGCGGTACCGCACGGTCGCCTGAGCACCAACGAAGCCATTTCGATAAACGACCCGCCGCGGCGGGGACAAAACAAAGGTGACCTATGACAAGCGCAACGCTGTTTGAGCCCTATACTCTCGGCTCGCTGACCCTCTCCAATCGTATCGTCATGGCGCCGCTGACGCGCAATCGCGCCGGCCCGGGCTTCGTTCCAGGCGATCTCGCCGCGCAGTATTACGGCCAGCGCGCGTCGGCCGGCCTGCTGATTTCCGAGGCCACGCAGATCTCGCAGCAGGGACAGGGTTACCAGGACACGCCCGGCATCTACTCCCAGGCTCAGATCGGCGGCTGGCGCAAGGTCACCGACGCCGTGCACGCCAAGGGCGGGCGGATTTTTCTGCAGCTCTGGCATGTCGGCCGCGTCTCGCACGTCGACCTGCAGGAGAACGGCGCCGCGCCTGTCGCGCCCTCGGCGATCCGGGCCGCGACCAAGACCTTCGTCGGCAACGGCTTTGTCGACGTTTCGGAGCCCCGCGCACTCGAACTGGATGAATTGCCGGGCATCGTGGAGGATTTCCGCAAAGCAGCTGCGAACGCCATCGAGGCTGGCTTCGATGGCGTCGAGATTCACGGCGCCAACGGCTATCTGCTGGACCAATTCGCCAAGGACGGCGCGAACCTCCGCACGGATGCTTATGGCGGATCGGTCGAGAACCGCGCCCGGCTGATGCTGGAGGTTGCGACTGCGGTGGTCGAGGAGATCGGCGCTGAGCGCACCGGCATCCGGATTTCGCCCATCTCGCCCGCCAACGGCGTCTCGAGCAGCGCCCCCCAGGCGCAGTTTGACTATATCGTCGATAAACTCGACGTTTTGGGCATCGTCTACATCCATGTCGTCGAGGGCGCCACGGGCGGATCGCGCGATGTCGCGCCGTTCGACTTCGGATCACTCCGCCGGCGCTTCAACAACACCTATATCGCCAATAACGGCTATGACCTCGAGCTCGCGGGGTCGCGGCTTGCCGACGGCAAGGCGGACCTGTTCGCCTTCGGGCGACCGTTCATCGCCAATCCCGATCTTGTGGAACGGCTGCAGACGCGCGCGCCGCTGGCCACGTTCGATCAGGCGACGCTCTATGGCGGCGGCTCCGCCGGCTATACCGACTATCCCGCGATCGCCGCTTCAAGCCAGCCATGAGCCATCGGAGCGCCGCGCCCGCGCGGCCATCCCACGTCGACAGCAGCGCCGCCGCCTTCGCCGGTGGGCAGCACGGTGGCGGCAAGGCCGCCTGCCTGGCATAAACGCGATCCTGGCTGCCAAATAGATCGGGCGTGGATTGTTTCCACGCCCGATCGAATCAGCGCTTGGGCAGTTCAGGCCTTCGGTATCCCAGCCAGGGGGGCGACCAACTCGTCGTCCGCCACGTCTGCCTCCTCGAACAGACCGGCCCCGTCAGCATCCGTTTCCCGCGGCCGCGTCGAGACCAGATCCTTCAGAGAGCCACCGGCGCCGGCGATGCCGGCTTCCTTCAGGAGCGCGTCGATCAGAGACTTGTTGCCGGTGAACTTCAGCAACGGCCCGGACGGCAGATCCCACCCAAAGCAGTTGTACAACGTATAGTTGCAATCGTCAGATTTCCCCCACTGCTTATTCCGCCGCCACCGGCCTTGTTTCCGGCGTCGATGAGACCCGGCCGGCCCGATCGTCCTCGGTAGCTTCCCACCAGTCGCCCAGGGCGTCGATGAGCGGCACAAGCTTGAGACCCGCTGCCGTGAGATCATAGTCGACGCGTAGCGGATAGCCGGCATGCGCCGTTCGCCGCACGATCCCGGCTTCCTCCAGCTTACGCAGTTCCAGCGCCAGAATGCGATGCGACACGGTCGGGTTGTCACGCCTCAAGTCGCTGAAGCGCTTGGTCCCGTCCTTGAGATAGTAGAGCAGCAAGGTCGGCCAGCGACCGCTGAGCACACGCATGGCCTCTTCGATCGGGCAGCTTGAGACGGCATCTTTCATGGCGGATCCTGGTTACAAAATAGTGCGTAATTTACATGGGACGACCAGTGTTTAGGGTCAAGCTTCGCTGCGCAGCGTGACCCCTGAACATGGAAGAGGACAAACAAACAAATGGAACCTATCCTCCTTTACGGCGTCCCGGCGGGAAGTTCGATGGGGCTCGTCGCTGCTTTTGAACGCCTCGGACAGCCCTACCGCCTGTGCCGCGTCGACATGCTCACTGAAATGAAGAACGACGCCTATGCCCGCATCAACGGCCGTCAGGAAACGCCGGTGATGATCACCGACGAAGGCAGAGTGCTCACCGAGACCATGGCGATTGCCGCTTGGCTGGAAGCCCGCGACACGCAACGTAGTATCAGCTTCGACCCGCGCTCGCCGGAAGCCGACCGGATGCATCAGCTGATGGCTTTCGTGAACACCGGTTTCACCGCCGCTTTCACCCCGCTCTGGGCTGCCTATGAAATGGAATCGGCCGAACCGGCCCTGCTGGCCACCTTGCGTGACTTTGGCCGCCAGGCTGTTGCCGAACGCCACGACCGGCTTGAGGCGATGATCGGCGACACCGACTTTCTGGTCGGCGACCGCCTGACGCTTACCGATACCACGCTGATCGGCGTGGCACGTTGGGCGGAGTTCCACCAGGCGGTCGACGGGGCCGCAAATCCCAAGCTGGCAGCGCTGCGCCGCCGGATCGAAAGCGATCCGGACGTGCGATACGCGCAGGCCATCGAGGACGGCGAAACGCCGGCGGGTTCGGGTGCCTGCCTTGGCCACGTTCCGCTGGCCGAGGTGATCGAACGATTTGGTGTCTAGCACACGCCAGCGGCGCGGCACGAACACGGCCTGTGCCGCGCCGCACTTGCTCAACCCCACCCGATTCGCGACAAGCACATCGAATTCGGCTATCATGCCATCGCTCTTGAAGTGGCAGCTACGGGCGGCCATCCTGGCGGTGGCCGTCCCCTGAATACGGGAGAATGGGTATGGCCAGCTTTCATGTCATGTCGGACGCGCGTGGGATGCACGTGCAGCCCAGGGTGCGCCGCATCACCACGGCGGACCTGATCGATGTGCTGCGGCTCGGCGTCGAGGATTTTTGGGCAAAGCCATCGCATTACGTCTTCCTGTGCCTGATCTATCCGGTGGTCGGATTGGTCCTTGCGCAGTGGACGACATCCGGCGCCTACGCCATCCAGCTGCTTTACCCGCTGATGTCCGGCTTCGCCCTGCTTGGACCGTTCGCCGCGATCGGCCTCTACGAGATCAGCCGCCGCCGCGAGCTCGGCATCGACACGTCCTGGTGGCACGCGCTCGAGGTGCGCCACTCGCCGGCGCTGCCGGCGATCGCAGTCATCGGCATCATGCTGGTGGCACTGTTCCTGCTCTGGCTGTTCACCGCGCAATCGATCTACACCAGCCTGTTCGGCGCTCAGCCGCCGGCCTCGATCGGTGGCTTTGTGCGCGAGGTGCTGACAACGCCCAAAGGCTGGACGCTGATCCTGCTCGGCAATGCGGCCGGCTTCGTCTTCGCCGCGATCGTGCTGGCGACGACGGTCGTCGCTTTCCCGCTGCTGCTCGACCGCGATGTCGGCGTGGTCTCGGCGATCGAGACCTCGGCACGGGCGGTGATGACAAACCCGCTGCAGATGGCGCTGTGGGGCCTGATGGTCGCCGTGCTGCTGGTCATCGGCTCGATCCCGCTGTTTGCCGGGCTCGCCGTCGTCATGCCCGTGCTTGGCCATGCGACGTGGCATCTCTATCGAAGGCTGGTCGAACCGGAGCGGGCGCAGCCGGACCGGCGGCCGATGTAGGCGGAAGCGGCGTTTGGCGCTGCGTGTCGGTCGCCATCCGGACATCTCCTCACGCGGGGGGAGATCGCCGCCGAGGTTTTCGCTCTACGATGTACCCCCACCCCTAACCCCTCCCCACAAGGGGGAGGGAGACTTCCGTTGGCGCCGACCTCGGCAGATTGCCTGCCTTTCGGCGCCAAAGGCGAAGTTAAAGGTGCGCGGCAGCGTTCCCTCCCCCTTGTGGGGAGGGTTAGGGTGGGGGTCCACCTTCGCAAGAATCCCTATGTGGTTGTGCTGCGCGTGAAAGAGGGTCCCTTAAGTCACCACTCCTCGCCTTCAGCCGACCCCCACCGCCTTCAGCCGACGATGCGCAGGTTCGACAATTCGTTGGCGATTTCCCTGAAATTGTCCGACAGCGTCGCCCCGGTTGCGTTCCAGAACAGCTTGGCCGGCTTGGTCGGATCGGTGGGATCCTTGCGGAAGCGCGAGTCCGAGGAGCAGGCCTTCAGCGCGTCGAGTGCTTTCTTGTCGCCGGCATCGGTGGTTGACAGGTCGAGCGCAACGGTCATGACGAGAATGTTCGAATTTTTCGCGTTGCCGCAAAGGGTCTGCATCTGCTCGTCCAGCGCGGCAGTGTAGTTGGCGCCGGTGTAGGTCGTCTTGCCGATGTCGGTGCTTGTGTTCATGAACAGGCGCGTCACGCTTCCGGACCCCGGATATGTCAGGCCGGTGTAACCGTAAGCGGCGTAGGTCGACCTGTTATTGGCATAGCCGCTGTCGCTGACGGCGCTGTAGGTATTGGCGCCGTCGGTCAGCACGATGACCACTTTGTCGTTGCCTCTTTCAGTGTTCGGCCGGCCCTCGGTGAAAGGTTCGTTGCTCGACACCGTCCGCCAGCCCCAGGCAAGGCCTTCCGGCACGTTGGTGTTGCCGTTCGGCGCCATGGCGTCGATGGCGTTGTCGATCTCCTCTTTCTGGGCAAGCTGGGTCACGTCTTTGAGCGGTGTGATCGGGTTGGTCGTGCAGGACGAATTCGGACCGTCGCCCGAGGCAGCCGACTTTGAGCCGTAAGGCTTGACCAGGAAATATTTGCGCATGTCCGACTGCCGCTGCGAAGCGGTTGGGATGTCGGTGTAATAGGGCCAGTCGGCCCACCAGTTGTTGCCGTAACCATAGGACAGATAGGTCACGTCGTTAGCGCCGTCGCGGTTGAAATCGAGCCAGAGCGTGCCGGCCTCGTCGGGCGCAACATCGGCACGAACAGCGTGGCAGGCGTGGCGGTACTCGGCGTCGTGTCGTCGTTGTTATAGGGGTACGGCCTCGCCTCCACGCAACCCTGCCAGCTCGCATACCGGCTGGTGGTGTAGATATATTCCGGGGTGGTCCAGTGGCCGGTCCGGCAAGTGCCGTTTGTCCTGTATTGATCGCAGATGTACTGCCTGCTGTTGGTACCAGACGCCGTTGAGCTTTTCGGCGTATTTGTCCGGATCTTCGGCAGCGGTCATCTTCGCCCAGTCGAAATCCTCGTGCTGGATCGGGGAGATGCCGTCCTCGTCCATCCAGCTATCCATGTCATGGGTGGGACCGACATTGACCGAAGCAGCGAACGGCACGAGGGAGAACTGCACCGGTTTGCTAACCTGCTTCATCTGCTGCAGCGCCAGCGTATCGACAAGCTGCTTTGCGGCAGTCTTCAGCAGGTCTATTCGCCTCGCGCCGGTGCCGGAACCGAGTTCGTTCATCGAGCCGGAATTGTCGAGCACAAGAGCGACTTCCAGCGTGTTCTTGAGGCGGATTTCCGAGCACTCCGTGAAAGTTGTAGCGCCGCTGGTGGTCCCGCCGCCCAGCAGCATGGCGGCGGCCGGCAGAAAATAGGGGCGATAGGTCAAGGCACTTCAGAGCTTCAAAGTGCCGCCACCCGCACTGCTGTTGGGCAGGGTGACGGTAAGCGACGTGTTGGCCGGATCGACGGGGCCGAGATTGGTTTCGAAGAAAGTCTTGGCGTAGGCCCTGGCGGCGTCGTCGGTTGCGCCGGAGACGACCTGCTGAGCGGTGGCGAGGCCGGCGGCGTCCAAAGCGTTCAACGTGGCGTGCTTCTGGCGCAGCAGTTCCGAGTAATCGACGCTGAGCGCCACTCCGCCCATCAGTGGCACCATCGTGATGGCCGTCATCAGCGTATAGTTGCCACGCCGGTCCCTACCGAATTTTCGGATCATTGTCTTCAGCACCCCCGCCAGAACCCCTAGTCGGCGAAAGATGCCATCAATCCTTAAATTTCAGATTGCTGAAAAACATCCAAGATCGGCTTGCTTTTTCAAGGCTCGTTAACCACGCCGCCGATGCCGGCATTGCTGCGCGCGGCTGGACCGCCCGCCGAAGCCTTCGGAATGGGGGAAGCCTCGGCAAAGCGCGGCTTGCGCGCTTGCCTTCGTCAGTGCCAGGGCAATCCTGAAACCAGGGCGATCCTTAAAAATGTGAAAGCTGGTGACAGGGTCAAGAGCTTCGGTTAATGCGAACCTGCCGCGGCGGACCCCTGCCGCGGCGGACGTCGACGGCGACGCTCGCAACCATCATGATTTGGAAAACGATATGGCGGACTCGCCCGATATCATCGGCTCGCTCGCGGATTTGTCGGGAGCCTATTGTGCCATCCTGTGCGACGTCTGGGGTGTGGTCCACAATGGCGAACGGCATTTTCCGGCCGCGGCTCTGGCGCTGGCCACCGCGCGCGAGGCGAAGATACCTGTCGTGCTGATCACCAATTCGCCGCGGCGCAGCGCCGATGTGGTGGCGCAGATGAATGCGATCGGCGTTCCCTCTGACGCCTATGACCGCGTCGTCACCTCCGGCGACGTGACTCGGGACCTGATCATGGAGGGGCCGCGAAAGATCTTCCACATTGGCGCCGATCGCGATTTCACGCTCTATGACGGGCTTGATGTCGAACTGGTCGAGGAGTTCGAGGCGTCCGGCGTGGTCTGCACCGGGCTGTTCGACGACGAGGTCGAGAAGCCGGAGGACTACGCCGATCTCCTGCGGCGGCTGCGCGCCAGGAACCTGCCCTTCATCTGCGCCAATCCCGATATCGTGGTCGAGCGCGGCGAGCGGATGATCTGGTGCGCCGGGGCCCTGGCCCGCGACTATGCCCAGCTCGGCGGGCGCACGCTGATCGCCGGAAAACCTTATGCCCCGGTCTATGACGTCGCGATGAAGGAGATCGCCGACCTGCTCGGCCGCCCGGTCGAGCGCTCGGACGTGCTGGCTATCGGCGACGGCATGATGACCGACATCAAGGGTGCTGCCGACAATGGCTTCGACGTGCTCTACGTGTCGGGCGGCATCCATGCCCGCGACTACGGCGATCCGCTACAACCGGATCCGGCCAGGCTGATCGCCTTTCTGGAAAGGCATGGCTACCGGCCGGTCGCGGTCATTCCGAGACTGCAGTAGGCTCGCTCGATGACGGAAGCCTCGAAATGACGCAAGCCTTCGAACGCGTTTCTGCCATCTCGCCGCTGCCGGCCGATTTGCGGGGTGGCGTGGTGGCGATCGGCAATTTCGACGGTGTGCACCGCGGCCACCAGGCCGTGCTCGAACGCGCGCTGGCCGAGGCCCGCCGGCGCGGCGCGCCGGCGCTGGTGCTGACCTTCGAGCCGCATCCGAGAAAGGTGTTCCGGCCCGAGATTCCGCTGTTCGTGCTGACACCGCCGCCGATGAAGGCACGGCTGCTGTCGCATCTGGGCTTTGCGGCACTCGTCGAGCAGCCGTTCACGCGCGCCTTCGCCGCACTGTCGGCGGAAGCGTTCGTGACCGACGTGCTCGACAGCAATCTCGGCATCATTCACGCCGTGACCGGCTTCGACTTCCACTTCGGCAAGGACAGGCAAGGCGGCCCGGCCTATCTGATGGCGGCCGGCGAACGCCACGGCTTCGGCGTCACCCTGGTTGACGCCTTTCGCGACGAAGGCGCCGAAGTGGTGTCGTCGAGCCGAATCCGCGCGCTGCTGTGCGAAGGCGCGGTGGCCGAGGCCGCCGGCCTGCTCGGCTACCGCTTCACGGTCGAGAGCGAAGTGATCGGCGGCCAGCAGCTTGGCCGGACGCTCGGCTTTCCAACCGCCAATATGAGGCTTTCGCCGGAAGCCACTCTGAAGGAAGGGATTTATGCCGTCCGCTTCCGCCGCGCCGACGGTACGCTTCATGATGGCGTCGCCAGCTTCGGCCGCCGCCCGACCGTCGACGACAACGGCGCGCCGCTTCTGGAAACCTTCGTCTTCGACTTCTCCGGCGATCTCTACGGCGAGATATGCGCGGTGTCCTTCTTCGGTTTCCTGCGCGCCGAGGTGAAGTTCGACGGGCTCGACGCGCTGGTCGCGCAGATGAAACGCGACGGGGCCGAGGCGAGGGCGCTGCTTGCCGGCGTCAGCCCGCTGTCCGAGCTCGACGCGGCCATTGCTTTTTGAGCGAATTCGCCAGGCCGATCGCAGCGTCGCCTGACATTTGTCGTCACTTGGCATCTTGCCAATTTGGCGGGTATCGCCGAAGGTCATGCCCGTCCCGCGAGCAGCTTGCGCCGGATGCACGCCAAAAAAGTGAGTCAGCGTGTATAGTTTAAATGAAAGTTTACCGAACCGGCGCCATGGCTCTTGGCAGGCAGGTTGTTCCCGCCGGTGTTTCGTGCGTATGGAGTGACGATGCGTTCTATCAAGGTATATCAGTTGGCCTTGGCTACCTTCATGCTGGGTTCGCCCGGTGCCGCCGAAGCCGCCGATGGCGCCTTGGGCTGGCTGTCCGGCGACTGGTATCTGACAGTCGGCGCCACCGGCCTGGTCGCCCCCGATTTCGAAGGCAGCAAGAACTATATACTCAGCGCCCAGCCGATCATCTCGCTCGGCAAGGCCGGTCCTGCGGCCCGCTTCACCTCGCGCAACGACAACATCTCGCTGGGGTTGATCGACGAAGGCGGCTTCCGCGCCGGCCTGGCCGGAAAAATCCTGTTTTCGCGCGATGGCGACGGCGCCGACGAGTTGAGAGGCCTCGACCCGGTGCGCTGGGGCGGCGAGGCCGGCGGCTTCTTCGAATTCTATCCTTTGGACTGGTTGCGCGCCCGCGCCGAATTGCGGCACGGCATTCGCGCCCATAACGGCTTCGTCGCCGACATCGCCGCCGACGCATTCCATGATGTGACGCCGGAGGTCAGGATTTCGGGCGGGCCGCGCGTTTCGTTCGCCTCGTCGGACTATTTCGACGCCTATTACGGCGTCGACGCCGAGGAAGCCTTAGCGTCGGGCCTCAGCCAGTACCGACCGGACGGTGGCGCGAAGTCGGCGGGCCTCGGCGGCGCGGTGACCTGGAAAGTGACCGAGCCGATGACGGCCAGCCTGTTCGGCGAATATTCGCGGCTGATGGGCCCGGCGGCCGATTCCAGCCTGGTCGAGGAGCGCGGCTCAAGGGATCAGTTCACGATCGGCGTCTCGACGACCTATCGCTTCGATTTCTCAATGTGAGTGCCTTGGCCCGGCAATCGCGTATCTGCCGGACGCATTGTCACCTCACAAGCTGCAGGGAAGGCACCGAGAGTTCGGGCTTTTCAATATCGGCTGTCTCGGTTAAAAGCCCAGCCATGACGAGCTTTTCGCGCCTTTTCGCGCTGACGATACGAATTACAAGCCCGGTGTTCCGGGCGGCCTGAGCGCCGCCGGAGCCGCCGGGAATTTTGCGCGCGGCCTCTCGCGCTTTTTCCAGATCATGATAGTTCAACGCCCGGGCTCTTTTGCCGGGCAATGCATATGGCAGACCAATGACCGATACGCCGATGACCGACACTGTTGAAACGATCGACTATTCCAAGACGCTTTATCTGCCGCAGACGGATTTCCCGATGCGCGCCGGCTTGCCCGAGAAGGAGCCACTGCTGGTCAAGCGCTGGCAGGACATGGAGCTTTACCGCAAGCTGCGCGAAAACGCCGCCGGCCGCGAAAAATACGTGCTGCATGACGGCCCGCCCTACGCCAACGGCAACATCCATATCGGCCATGCGCTGAACAAGATCCTCAAGGACGTCATCACCCGCTCGTTCCAGATGCGCGGCTACGACTCGAACTACGTGCCCGGCTGGGATTGCCACGGCCTGCCGATCGAATGGAAGATCGAGGAACAATACCGCGCCAAGGGCAAGAACAAGGATGAGGTGCCGGTCAACGAGTTCCGCAAGGAATGCCGCGAGTTCGCCGCGCACTGGATCAAGGTGCAGGGCGGCGAGTTCCAGAGGCTCGGCGTCGTCGGCGACTTCGACAATCCCTATACGACGATGGCGTTCCACGCCGAGGCGCGCATCGCCGGCGAATTGTTGAAATTTGCCATGTCGGGCCAGCTCTATCGCGGCTCGAAGCCGGTGATGTGGAGCGTTGTCGAGCGCACCGCACTGGCCGAGGCCGAGGTCGAATACCAGGACTATGAGAGCGACACGATCTGGGCGAAGTTTCCGGTCGTCAGCCTTGCCCGGCAAGTCACCGACGTCATCGATGGACAACTCGCAAAGCTGGATCCGAAGCTGACGCAGACGTCACTGGACTTGCTGGAGGCCGATGTCGTTATCTGGACGACGACGCCATGGACCATCCCCGGCAACCGTGCTGTCAACTATTCGCCACGCATCAACTATGGCCTCTTCGAGGTTACTGCGGCCGAGAATGCTTTCGGCCCGCAGCCTGGCGAAAGGCTGATCTTTGCCGAAGCGCTGGCGGAAGAGGCTGCAACCAAAGCCAAGGTGACGATGAACCGCCTCCGTAGCATTTCGGCCGAAGAGATTGGAAGCCTTACGCTTTCTCATCCCTTCAAAGGTTTGAATGGCGGCTATGAGTTCGATGTCCCAATGCTCGCCGGCGAGCATGTCACCGACGAAGCCGGCACCGGTTTCGTCCACACGGCGCCGGGCCATGGCCGCGAGGATTTTGACGCCTGGATGGATGCGGCTTCGGATCTTCGCCAGCGCGGCATCGACACAGCGATCCCGTTCACCGTCGACGATGCCGGCTTCTTCACCAAGGATGCGCCAGGCTTCGGCGCGGACCGCGATGGCGGTGCGGCGCGCGTCATCGACGACAATGGCAAGAAGGGCAATGCCAACCAGGCGGTCATCGACGAGTTGATCAAGCGCAACGCGCTGTTCGCGCGCGGGCGGCTGAAGCATTCCTATCCGCATTCGTGGCGGTCGAAGAAGCCGATCATCTTCCGCAACACGCCGCAATGGTTCGTCTTTATGGACAAGGAGCTCGGCGACGGCACGACGCTGCGCAGCCGTGCCCTGAAGGCGATCGACGACACCCGCTTCGTGCCGGCCGCCGGCCAGAACCGCATCCGCGCCATGATCGAGGAGCGCCCCGATTGGGTGCTGTCGCGCCAGCGCGCCTGGGGCGTGCCGATCGCCGTCTTCGCCGATGCCGACGGCAACGTCCTGCGCGACGAGGCGGTCAACCAGCGCATCATCGACGCCTTCGAGAAGGAAGGCGCCGACGCCTGGTTTGCGGCCGGCGCCAAGGAGCGTTTCCTCGGCAATCACGACGCCTCGAAATGGCAGCAGGTGATGGACATCCTCGACGTCTGGTTTGATTCCGGCTCGACCCATGTCTTCACCCTGGAGGATCGTCCGGATCTGAAATGGCCGGCCGACGTCTATCTCGAAGGTTCCGACCAGCATCGCGGCTGGTTCCACTCCTCGCTGCTCGAAAGCTGCGGCACCAGGGGCAGGGCGCCTTACGACACCGTCGTCACCCATGGGTTCACCATGGACGAGGAGGGGCGGAAAATGTCGAAGTCGCTCGGCAATACCGTCGTGCCGCAAGACGTCATCAAGCAGTCGGGCGCCGATATCCTGAGGCTATGGGTGGTGACCACCGACTACTGGGAAGACCAGCGGCTCGGCAAGAACGTGCTGCAGACCAACATCGACGCCTACCGCAAGCTGCGCAACACCATCCGCTGGATGCTGGGCACGCTTGCCCATGACGATGGCGAGGACGTGCCGCTGGACAAGATGCCGGAGCTGGAGCGGCTGATGCTGCACCGGCTCGCCGAACTCGATGAAGTCGTGCGGGCGGGCTACGACGCCTTCGAGTTCAAGCGCATCACCCGCACGCTGCTCGACTTCATGGTGGTCGAGCTGTCGGCCTTCTATTTCGACATCCGCAAGGACGCGCTCTACTGCGAGGCGCCGTCCAGCGTGAAGCGCAAGGCGTCCGTGCAGGTGGTGCGCCATCTGTTCGACTGCCTGGTGAAATGGCTGGCGCCGATGCTGCCCTTCACCATGGAGGAGGCCTGGCTCGACCGTCATCCGGACGCCGTCTCGGTGCATCTCGACCAGTTTCCGCCAATCCCGGCCGACTGGAAGAACGAGGCGCTGGCGGAAAAATGGCGCAAGGTGCGGCAGGTTCGCCGTGTCGTCACCGGCGCGCTGGAGATTGCGCGCGCCCAGAAGGTCATCGGCTCGTCTCTGGAAGCGGCGCCGGTCGTCACGCTCGATGATGCGGCGCTCGAAGCGGCGATATCAGATGTCGACATGGCCGAAATGGCGATCACCAGCGATCTGATCATTGCGCATGGCAGCGCGCCTTCTGGCGCCTTCACGCTGGACGATGTCAAGGGCGTCGCCGTGGTGGTCGAGAAGGCCGAGGACCGGGGTCTGCTCAAATGCGCGCGCTCATGGCGCTACACGGCCGATGTCGGGCAGGACAAGGAATTCCCCGACGTTTCGGCGCGGGACGCGGCGGTGCTGCATGAATTGAAGGCGCTTGGCCGTATATAAGGCGGTGCACAAATGCCACGGCAGGCGACTGATCGGCCCTCACTCGTTGCCCTTAACGAGTGGTTGAGGTAAACACGCGAAACTCCGGACGACAAATTGTCGCCGGATTTCCGTCGGAAGAGCATAGGCGATGGGGACCGGACCTTTGGCCGGTGGCGATCGAGAGGCTGTCTAGAGTGGGACTTTTTGGCATGACCGAAAGAACTTGCGCGCGCGTTGCGCTGCTGGCGCCGCTTGTCGTATCCGGCTTGGCCCTGTCCGGCTGCATGGGCTCGCCGACCTACGGGACCAACAAGACCGCCTCCGCCCAGCTTGCCGGCGATCTCACCAGCGCTTTTTCAGTCATGCCGAAGAACAAGGAAAAGATCGACTACAAGCCGCGCCCCGAACTGGTGAAGCCGGCGAAAGGTCAGAAGGAACTGCCGCCGCCGCAGGACAGCATCGCGACGGCAAGCGCCGATTGGCCGGAATCGCCCGAGCAACGCCGTGCTCGCCTGCGCGCCGAGGCCACGCTCAATCAGGACGATCCGTCCTACCAGGCGCAGATCGTCGATGACGTCCAGACGGATCCGGTGGCGATCAAGGCTGCGATGGCGCAGTCGGCTTCCAGTCATCCGCCGGCCTGGACTCCGGCGGATTCGGACAAGGGCCGCGCCGCCGAGGTCAAGCGTCGCCTCGCCGAAAGCAAGCAGGGTGACCCGAACACCCGCAGATATCTGAGCGAGCCGCCGGTGCAATATCGCGCCGCTGCCGGCACCGCGCCGGTCGACGACCTCGGCGAGGACGAGTACAAGAAAGCACGCCGCCTCAAGAGGGAAGCGGCCGCCAAGAACAAGAGCGGCGGCATGTTCGACTGGCTGCCGTGGTAGGCTGCAGGCGCTAGGGTAGGCTGGCGACGCTACGGTTCGCGTCGCCCCTTGAAAAAATCCTTCAGAAGCAGCGCCGCGTCGCTCTCGGCCATGCCTGGATAGATGTCCGGCACGTGGTGGCAGGTCGGCGAGGCGAAGAAGCGCACGCCGTTGACCACAGCGCCGCCCTTCTCGTCGGCGGCGCCGAAATAAAGCCGGCGCAGCCTGGCGAAGGAAATGGCGCCGGCGCACATGGCGCACGGCTCCAGCGTCACATAGAGATCGTGGCCGGTGAGACGCTCGCTCGAGAGTGTGCGGCAGGCCTCGCGGATCGCCAGCATCTCGGCATGGGCCGTAGGGTCGGCAAGCTCGCGGGTGCGGTTGCCGGCACTGGCAACGACCGTATCGCCGCTGGCGATGACCGCGCCGACCGGCACTTCGCCGCGCAGGGCGGCGGCTTCAGCCTCCTTCAGCGCCAGCGCCATGAAATCCGGCCGCTTCAAGCGGTTTCCATTCCTATTATCTCCTCGCTACTCCGGCATGATCCTGTTATCTACCCGCCCAAACGAGCAAAGGCCACATGGACGACAAAAACAAGAAATTCCCGCGCCAAAAGGGTCCGGGCAAGACCGGCCCGAAACCGTCGGGCCCGCGTGGTCGTGATGCCGCTGCCGGCAAAGGCGGCAAGCCGTCCTTCGGCGCAAAAAAACCTTACGCGCCGCGTGGCGACCGCCCGATGGCCGCCGACGGCGAGCGGCCGAAGCGCGACTTCAAGAGTGGCGATAGGCCGTTCAGCAAAGGACCACGGCCCGACGGCAAGCCCTATGAAAAGCGCGAGGGGCCGCGCAAGCCATACGCCCCGCG
>NZ_KI911323.1:0-25246 GCF_000513915.1 Mesorhizobium sp. WSM2561 | reverse complement strand
GAGGGGCCGCGCAAGCCATACGCCCCGCGTGGCGACCGGCCGATGGCGGCTGACGGCGAGCGGCCGAAGCGCGACGTCAAGAGTGGCGAACGGCCGTTCAGCAAGGGGCCACGCCCTGAAGGCAAGCCTTATGAAAAGCGCGAGGGGCCTCGAAAACCCTATGCGCCACGCGGCGATCGGCCGGCGGCTGCCGAAGGCGAGCGCAGCGAAAGGCGCTTCGACCGTCCCAAGGGAGACTTCAGCGATCGCCCAAAACGCGACTTCGGCGATCGGCCCAAGCGCGATTTTGCCGGTGATCGGCCCCAAGGGGCATCGGGCGGCTCCAAACCGCGCCCGCGTCCCGCCGAAGCGACGGAAGAGGCTGGTGAGCGCATTGCCAAGCGGCTGGCCCGCGCCGGCCTTGCCTCGCGTCGCGATGCCGAGGAACTGATCGCGGCCGGCCGCGTCAAGGTCAATGGAAGGGTACTGTCCTCGCCGGCCTTCAATGTGATGCCTGGCGACATCATCCATCTCGACGGCATGGAGATCCCGCCGATCGAGCGCACCCGGCTGTTCCTGTTCCACAAGCCGGCCGGCGTCGTCACCACCAATCGTGATCCCGAGGGCCGCAAGACCGTCTTCGACGTGCTGCCGGCCGACCTGCCGCGGCTGATGACCATTGGCCGGCTCGACATCAATACCGAGGGCCTGCTGCTGCTCACCAATGACGGCGGGCTGGCGCGCGTGCTCGAACTTCCGGCGACCGGCTGGCTCAGGCGCTACCGCGTGCGCGTCCACGGCAAGGTCGAGGAAAGTGCGCTCGCCGGCTTGCGCGAAGGCATCGCCGTCGACGGCGTCTTCTATGGCGCCATCGAGGCGACGCTCGACCGCGAGCAAGGCACCAACGCCTGGCTGACGCTTGGCCTGCGCGAAGGCAAGAACCGCGAGGTCAGGAACATACTGGGCTCACTTGGTCTCGACGTGACGCGACTGATCCGCATTTCCTACGGACCGTTCCAGCTCGACGACCTGCCCGAGGGCCATGTGCTGGAGATCAAGGGCCGGGTGCTGCGCGACCAGCTCGGCGAACGCCTGGTCGAGGAGTCCGGCGCCAATTTCGACGCTGACATCACCAAGCCATTTTCCAACAAGCCGGTGCGGCGCGAAGCGGTGCGGGAAGAGGAGCCTGAGCGGCCGAAATTCACCCGCGATGGCGAACGCCGTCCGATCGGCGAAGGCGGATTGATCAAGAACCGCAAGCGCCGCGAAGGCAGCCGCGACGAGGCGCTGGGCAAGCTGTCGACAAGTCCCGGCAGAAGCTTCGGGCCGGAAAAGAGCTTTGGTGAGCGCGGCCCTAGATCAGAACGCAGCGGGCCCGAACGCGGCGGCTTTGGTGAGCGTGGCCCCAAATCTGAACGTAGCGGGCCGGGCGGCTTCGGCGGCAAACCGGGCGGCGGGAAAAAGTCCGAACGCGAGCAGCGCCCGATCGAGCCGCCGGGCCAGCGCAAGGCCAATGTCTGGATGGCGCCGGGTGCGCGGCCGATCGGGAAGGGCAGGGCGGACGCCGATGCCGCCAAGGCGGCCGAAGCCAAGGAACGCAAGGCTTCGTTCAAGCCGTCTTACGGCAAGCCCGCCCATGGAGGGGGAAAACCCGGAGGCGCAAAGCCGTTCGGCAAGCCGCGTGGTGCCGAGGGTGGTGCCAAAGGCGACGACCGGCCGCGCAGCGGCCCCAAGGGATCCAGGGGAGGCAATGCGGATCGTCGGCGGTGAGTTTCGCGGGCGTCCGCTGGCGACGCCCCGCTCAAGCGCCATCCGCCCGACCACCGACCGCACCCGCGAGGCCGTCTTCAACGTGCTGGCGCATCGTTTCCCCGACAGGCTGGTCGGCGCGCGGGTGCTCGACCTGTTCGCCGGCACCGGCGCGTTCGGCCTCGAGGCGCTGTCGCGCGGCGCGTCTTATGGCGTCTTCATCGAAGAATCGGCGGAAGGGCGCGGCCTGATCCGCACCAATGTCGAGGCCTTCGGCCTCACCGGGCGTACCAAGATATTCCGTCGCGACGCTACGGCGCTGGGCGAGGCGGGCACGATGGCCGCGTTCGGCCTGGTGTTCGCCGACCCGCCCTATGGCAAGGGCCTGGGCGAGCGTGCCTTGCGCTCGGCCAAGGCCGGCGGCTGGCTCGCCCCAGGCGCGCTCTGCGTCGTCGAGGAGACGGCAGCGGCGCCGTTCGAGGCAGGGCCGGGCTTTTCGGTTGTCGACGAGCGCAGCTATGGCGAGACGGTTATCCGCTTTATCGAGGTTGGATGAAGGGAGCGCAGCGCCTTCAAAATGACGAACAAATCAATTTGCCTATGGCAATACCCCGCCTATCGTCCCACCCCATGACAACCGGAGTCATTGATGACATCTCAGGCTGACTGGCTGCGCGGCACGCTTTTTGCGCTGGCTCTCGTGCTGACCGGCCCGGTTCTGGCCGACAACAAGCCGGACGACGGCAAGGTGACGAATTTCCTGCTCGACAACGGCATGGAGGTCGTTGTCATCCCCGATCGCCGCGCACCGATCGTCACTCATATGGTGTGGTACAAGATCGGCAGCGCCGATGAGCCGCCGGGCAAGTCCGGCATCGCCCATTTCTTCGAGCATCTGATGTTCAAGGCGACGACCAACCATGCGGCCGGCGCGTTCGACCGCGCCGTCTCCGCCATCGGCGGTTCGAACAACGCGTTCACCTCCTATGACTACACCGCCTTTTACGAGACGGTGGTGCCGCAGGCGCTCGAGCAGATGATGGATTTCGAGGCCGATCGCATGCGCAACCTCATCCTCAACGACGACGTCATCGCCACCGAGCGCGACGTCATCCTCGAGGAACGCCGCTCGCGCATCGACAGCAATCCGCAGGCAGTGCTCGGCGAGGAGGTCGACGCCACGCTCTGGCAGAACCAGCCTTATCGCATTCCGGTGATCGGCTGGATGCAGGAGATGGAGAAGCTGAACCGCGCCGACGCCAAGGCTTTCTACGACAAATATTATACGCCCAATAATGCCGTGCTGGTGGTGGCCGGCGATGTCGAGCCGCAGGTGGTCAAGGCGCTGGCCGAAAAGACCTATGGCAAGGTCGCGCGTGGTCCAGACCTGCCGCCGCGCATCCGTCCGGTCGAACCCGAGCAGAACACCAGGCGCACGGTGACGCTGGCTGACGCGCGTGTCAGCGTGCCGAACTTTTCGACGCAATGGGTGGTTCCCTCCTATCACACTGCGAAGCCGGGTGAAGCGGAAGCGCTGGACCTGCTGGCGGAGATCCTCGGCGGCGGCAGCCGCAGCCGGCTGTACCAGCAGCTTGTCGTCAAGCAAGGCATTGCCGCCGAGGCCGGCGCCTTTTTCCAGGGCACCATGCTCGATGCCACCAACTTCACCGTCTATGGCGCGCCGCGCGGCGACGCCAAGCTGGCCGATGTCCAGGCGGCGGTCGAGGCCGAGGTCGCCCGCATCGCCAGCGAGGGCGTCACATCGG
Organism: Mesorhizobium sp. WSM2561; assembly: GCF_000513915.1. Lineage (NCBI taxonomy): Bacteria > Pseudomonadati > Pseudomonadota > Alphaproteobacteria > Hyphomicrobiales > Phyllobacteriaceae > Mesorhizobium > Mesorhizobium sp. WSM2561. The sequence goes on along the minus strand of NZ_KI911323.1, from coordinate 21,752 downwards.
GCGAGTTGGAGAAGGCCAAGGATCGTTTCGTCCGCTCGATGATCTTCGCCCGCGACAAGCAGGATTCGATGGCCAACATCTACGGCGCGACGCTCGCCACCGGCGGCAACGTCAGGGATGTCGAGGAATGGCCGGGCCGCATCCGCAAGGTCACCGCCGATGAAGTCAGGCAGGTTGCTGCGCGCTATCTCAATCTCAACCATTCGACATCAGGCTATCTCTTGCCGCAGACACAGGCAGGGAATTGAGTTGATGAGGAACCAGCATAGCCGCGACTTCCCTTCTCCCCTTGTGGGAGAAGGTGGCCTCGCGAAGCGAGGTNGGATGAGGGGTGTTCCAGCTTGGCACCGACATCGTTCCGGCCAACAGCCCTCAACCGTCTTGGCGCTGCGCGCCAATCCACCTTCTCCCACAAGGGGAGAAGGGAGAGCCGCGCGCGTCGCCACCCAATTGGTTACCCTGCTCCTCTCCCTCGTCTTCCTCGTCCTGCCGGCGCTTTCCGCTCGTGCGGCCATGAGCATCCAGGAGGTGACGTCGTCAAAGGGCATCACCGCCTGGCTGGTGGAGGACTATTCTGTGCCGCTCGTCGCCATCCGCTTCGCCTTCGACGGCGGCACGACGCAGGATCCCGCTGGAAAGGTGGGCCTTGCCAATCTGATGAGCGGCCTGTTCGACGAGGGCGCCGGTAATCTCGACAGCGAGTCCTTCCAGATCAAGCTCGACGACGTCGGCGCCGAGATGAGCTTCGAAGCGGCTCGCGACGGCATCTATGGCTCGATGCGCATGCTTGCCGAGCAGCGCGACGCGGCGTTCGACCTGTTGCGGCTGGCGGTCACAGAGCCGCGTTTCGACCAGGCGCCAATCGACCGCATTCGCGCGCAAGTGCTGTCCGGCATCATCGCCAACGAGCTTGACCCGGACACGCTCGCCCAGCGCAAATGGCTGGAGGCACTATACGGCGCCCATCCCTATGCGCGGCCCGAAGAGGGCACCAGGCAAAGCATCGCCACCATCACGCCGGACGATCTCATCGCCTTTCACAAGGCGAATTTTGCTCGTGATGGCCTGCATGTGGCGGTGGTCGGTGCCATCGATGCCGAGACGTTGAAGAAAAAGCTCGATATGGTCTTCGGCGGCCTGCCGCAACATCAGGCGCTCGCGCCCCTCGCCGACGTCGATCCGAAACTCAACCAGCAGCTCGAGGTCAATTACGACCAGCCCCAGACGTCGCTGCAACTCGCCTATCCCGGCGTCGAGCGGAGTGCGCCGGATTTCTTCGCCGCGGTTCTGATGAACGAGATCCTCGGCGGCAGCGCCTTCACCTCGCGGCTGTTCGAAGAGGTGCGTGAAAAACGCGGTCTGGCCTACAGCGTCAGTTCCGACCTGGTCGACCACCGGCACGCCAACGCCCTGGCCATCACTACGGCGACCCGCGCGGATCGGGCGGCCGAGACTTTGGCTGTCGTGCGCGAGGTGGTGAAGCGCATGGCCCATGAAGGGCCGACCGAAGCAGAACTGGCGGCGACCAAGAAATACTTGATCGGCGCCTACGCCATCAACAATCTGAACTCCTCCGCCGCCATCGCCGCGACGCTGCTCGAGCTGCAGCTCGACAATCTCGGCAGCGACTATATGCAGCGCCGCGCCGCCCTCATCGACGCGGTGACGCTGGATCAGGTCAAGGCTGCGGCGAAAAAGCTGCTTTCCGCCGAGCCGGCCATCATGGTCGTCGGGCCGAAGCACGGCGAGGCCAAGGAGGAATGAGCCCAAATGGGGGGCAGGGGAAGAGCCCGAGCTTCGGCATCGCCTTCGGCGGCGGCGGCGCGCGCGGGCTGGCGCATATCCATGTCATCGAGGTGCTGGACGAGCTGGGTATAAGGCCGGTCGCCATATCAGGCTCATCGATCGGCGCCATCATGGGCGCTGGCATGGCTTCGGGCATGGCCGGCAGCGACATTCACCACTACATGCGCTCGATCCTCGGCCGCCGCGCCGAGGTGGCGGCGCGCATGTGGCGGGCGCGGCCAGGCACCTTTGCCGAGGCGCTGCAGGGCGGGCTGGGTGTCACCCAGTTCAATGTCGAGCGCATCCTCAAGGCATTCATGCCCGACGCCATACCCGAAAGCTTCGCCGAGCTGAAAATACCGTTGAAGGTGACGGCAACGGATTTCTTCGGCCATAAGCTCGCCGTGCTGCGCGACGGCGACCTGCATTCAGCGCTTGCCGCCTCTGCGGCTATTCCCGCGGTATTCCGACCGGTGATGCGCGACGGCAGGCTGCTGATCGACGGCGGCATCTACAATCCGGTGCCGTTCGACCTGATCGAGGACGACGCCGACATCATCATCGCCGTCGACGTCGTTGGCGCGCCGGCCAAAGGCGGGCGCAAATACCCGACCTCCGTCGACCTGATGTTCGGCGCCACGCAATTGATGATGCAGTCGATCATCGCCGCCAAGCTGAGGCAATGCCAGCCGGACATACTGGTCAGGCCGGCGGTGTCGAAATACCGCGTGCTCGATTTCATGAAGATCGATGCCTTGATGGCCGAAACGGCTGATATCAAGGACGAGCTGAAGCGGGAGATCGAGAAGGCGGTGGAGACGCGCGCCAAGGTCGACACGGGCAAGCGCACCAAGCAGGTGGGGGGCGTGGCGCGGAAAGTCTGACGCTCAGTGGCCTCCATCGAAACAAGCGCAGGCGTTGAACATTTTCCGCCGGACCTGAACCGTTTGGCTGATCGCTTCCCGGTCCGGCACTGGACCCAGCCAAGCCGGAACTGATCAAGACGATCCGCGGCGTTGGATATCTGTATCCAAAGCGGTGAATGAGGTGTCGTTCAGGGACCGGACTGCCCGGCGGGCGGAACGATCTGCATGACAAGGCGCATCAGATCGGCCTGGCGGGAGACGCCGGTCTTCTGGAAGATATTGTCGAGATGCGTCTTGGCGGTCGCGCCGGCAATGTGAAGGCTGGTGGCGGTCTCGGCCAGGGTGTGCCCGGCGACAAGGCTGGCGAGCACGCGGGTTTCGGCCAGCGTAAGCCCAAAGGCTCTCGCCAGCATTCCAGCGGCGTCATGCTCGTCCGGTGCATTGCCGACGAACACCGCGGCTACCGCCGCGGGTTCCATGCCGGCGCGCAGGTCGCCGCCGGCCATCGGCAGCACGCGGGCGAGGACCGGCGGCAGGCCGGATTCGCTAAGGAGGACGGCAAGCCCTGTCTTGCCGATGCTGGCCTCATCCTGAGCCGCAAGCATGATGGCGCTGTGAAGTTCCTTGGAAGCCGACGGGATCTTCGCTTGCAGAATGCCGTGGACGTCCTGGATCGGGCCGCCGCTCCGCAGCATGTGCTTGGCCGAGCGGTTGGCGTGCAGGACGGCGCCACGTTCATTGGTGAGGACCACGGCGCATGTGAGCGCATCGAGCGCCTCGGCCATTCCTGCGCGCTCGACAGTGCCGATGTCCAGCATGTTGCTGATTATCACCGAACGGCGCACATGCGGCAGCAACAGTCTGCCAAGCTTGATTTCGCGCTCGGTGATAATGCCTTGCCGCTTATGTCGGGCAACGGCGAAGCCGGCAAGGCGGGTAGGGGTGTGGATCAGGAAGAACGACATGACGTCGACCAGGCCTTGCGGCTTCAGGCACTCCTGAAAATACCGGGAGGTCTCCAGGTAGGTTTGAGGGATATGGCGTGAGACCACATGCGGCATATCGAGCGAAGGCCATGTCGAGAGATCCTCGAGCAGCCGGGCGTGGATCTCGGGGATATATTTCGCCTGTTGCTCCAGCCAGTACGGCTCTATGCCCACGGTCCTGTAGATCAGCAGCCGGTCGTTGGCGAGGTCGTCTAGCTGCAGGACCGCAGTCTGGGCGTCGAGCGCATCCCTGATTCCGGCAAGCGCGTGCTCCCATCGCTCCGGGCCGAGTGCGCAATCGTAGATCGAGCCGATCAGCTTCGACAGCTCATGATGCGACAATGCCTTGGCCATCGACGGCCCCCTCGCATGTCGACAGCGCGTCCGATGCGGGCGGAAAGCCGCGCCCTCTCACAGGTGCTCTCGCTTCTCCAACTTTAGCGATCGCTTAAATTCCGATTATCTCCCCCAAACAGGGGATGCGCAAGCACCCGGGCGGTGAAATACTCTCGCCCCAGAAGATAAGGTCACACTTAACTGTGACAACCAGTGCGGTTCAGCGCGTTCCTGGCTCGCGGGCCTTCGCCACTGTGATTCAGCCGGGGGGACTAATCAAGAATTCTGCCTGCGTGCGCCGACTATCACCGGCGCGCGACCGCCTATTGCTGAAACCTTGAGCCGGGTTCGACCCGGACAATTCGGGATGGAGCACATTATGTACAGATACATTGCTTTTGCAGCACTTTGCATGGCGGCGATGCCCGCGCATGCCGACGAGCTTGGAGCCATGAAGGCTGAAAGCATCGATCTCGCCGGCTTCCTTGGTGTCGTCTATTATACGCCTCAGGAGGACGGCTATCGGGTGGTCACCACAATCGCGCAGGGCGAGGCTGGCTTGCCGGTGCGTTTCGTGGCGACACTGACCGAGAACCAGATAGTCGCGGTCTCGGTGCCGGGCAAGCTGGGAGAGTCGGACCAGATCATCGAGATATCGCGTGTCGGCGGCAAGCTTGTCGTCAGCCCACAACCGATAGACGGGATCGTGGTTTCTTCTCCGAAGGCCGCCGTTGACTGATGACCGCCGTCGAGTGATCCAAGGTCGAGTGATCCGGGGGCATGCGCGTTGCGGCGGTGCTGGATGAGCCTGCAACGTGGGCGACAGACGATGCCCCTATGGCTCGTCCTCCCGTCTGTCGTCGTCTTTACCGTCGCCGCCGGCTTCGGCGCGTTTTCGCAAGCCGAGCTGGCCTCAGGCAAGGTCTACGAAATTGTCGGCGGCAAGGTCGATGCGCGGACCTATAATGGCTTCCGTCGCTACCATGGCAGCTGCAATCACTGCCATGGTCCCGACGGCATGGGCTCGACCTTCGCCTCGGCGCTTGTCGACCGGCTGCCCGGCATCGAGGTCTTTCGGCGCAATGTTCGCGACGGCGTGCGCAGCGGCGCTTCGGTGATGAAGGGCTTCGCCGACGACCCCAATGTCGCTCCTTACATCGACGACATCTACGCCTATCTGCAGGCCCGCGCCGACGGTGCGCTTGGCCGGGGTCGGCCCGAGAGGCTTGAAAATTAATGCATGTCGCGCAAAAGTGTGCAGCGGTTTTGCGATAACGACATGCATAAAACAACAACCTAAAGCGCGTCGCTTGAGCCGGTCGAACGCGACGCGCTTTAGTGCCATTGCCTGCCGACCGCAGGCGCTTCACCAAAGGACAGCGAGACGGTCGTCGCCGAGCGCCATATGCGTGCCGAAAGGTGAGCACTCGCGCTCAAGCATGGCCGCGAGCCAGGCGGCATCTTCGCGCAGGGCGCGGTTTAGCCGGAACCTGGCGAGCTGGAACGGCACCAGGTCGAGCGAAACAAGCGTACCGCCCGGTACGGCGAGCCGCGGCAGGTACATCAGCGCAAGCTCACCACGAAAGCTTTCGTTGCCGGTGATTCCCTCATAGTCGGTGAGGAAGTCGCCGCATCCGTAGAGGATCAGCCGGCCGTGATGGATTTCGATCGGCTTGGGATGGTGGGAGGAGTGCCCATGCACGACATCGAAACCTGCAACATCGATGAGAGCATGGGCAAGCGCGCGTTCTTCCGCCGGGACTTGGTAGCCCCAGTTGCCGCCCCAGTGGATCGAGGCCACGGCGAGGTCGCCAGGCTGTTTTATGGCCTGCACGGATCGGGCGATCTGCTTGAGCGAACGGGCCGAGACATCCGCCAGCAAATTGACGCCTGGCTTGTAAGCTCCGGCTGCCCATGAAGCTGGAACGCCGCTCGACTCCAGCGCGAAGCCGAAGACCAGCACGCGGCCCCGGCCGGCCAGCTCGATGACGGCAGGCGCCGCCGCCTCGTCCGCGTCAAGCCCGGCCCCGGCAGAGGCGAGGCCGGCAAGCCGCAGCGTATCGAGGGTCTCGACGAGGCCAGGCTCATCCCAGTCGAGCACATGGTTGTTGGCGAGCACGCAGCAGTCTATCCGTGCCGCCGCCAGGCAGCCGATGTTTGCCGGGTTCATCTTGTAATTGATCCCCTTCGGCGCCAGGGACAGGCTGGTGGTGATGCTGGTCTCGAGATTGACGATCCGTGCATCGGGCGCTTCACGATCCAATTCGCTAAGCGCATCGCCCCAGACATACGCCTCGTCGACCTTTCTCGGGATCGGGCCATTGACGCGTTCGGCAAGCTCGACATAGGTCGTCGCCGATTTGACAAAGCGCTCGCCAAGGTGCGGATCGCCGGGACTGGCGAGGACCTGGTCGATGCCGCGCCCGAGCATCACGTCGCCGCACAGGAACAGCTTTGCGCTGCTTCGGACGGACCGTTCAGATCCTGCGGCGGCGTTGTTCGCGATCTGCGGCATCGCTCTCGAATCTCCAGCGTGCCAACACCCGGTGACCCCAAGGGGTTCCCAGCCAATTTGCGCGGATCGCATCGCGCGCCGCGACGTCAACCTGTTCGCCGACCACAGCCAGATCGTGCAGCTCGAGGCGCATCGCTCCGGCATCCGGGGAACCAAGAGCACCTAGGGGCGGATTCAGAATGTTGGTGAGGGGGCTGAGCGACCGCGAACGGCAATCACCCCAGGTTTGCGCTGCCCCTCATCGCCCTGCCGGGCACTTCTCCCAGTATAGCCGAGGCTTTCGCTCTACGATGTACCCCCACCCCTAACCCTCCCCACAAGGGGGAGGGAGACTTCTGCTGGCGCTGACCTCGGCAAATTGCCTGTCTTTCCAAAGGGAAGTGAGGGCGCGCGGCAGCGTTCCCTCCCCCTTGTGGGGAGGGTTAGGGTGGGGGTCCATCTCGCAAGAATCCCTATTGGAGCGCGGCTTCATTCCAGCTTGGCGCTCTCAGCCCCACTTCATCTCGCCGGTGGCGACCTTGGAGCCGATGTCGAGCGCAACGCCCATGCCGAGGCCGGGGAACCGGGCTTCCATGGCGGTCTTGAGCGCGGCCGCGTCCTTGGCCTTGGCCAGTTCTTCCTCGAAGGCGATGAGATAGGTTTTGGTGTGCTCGACGCCCGAAAGGTCGGTGGCGGCCTGCGGCGTCATGTGGCCGGGCACGACGATTTCAGGCTTGGCGGCAACAATCTTTTCGAGATTGGCGAGCCAGGCGGCGCGCTGTTCCTTGCTCGACGTGTCAGCGGTCCAGACATGCACGCCCGAAAAAATCATCACCCCGCCGAACACGGCATTCAGCGACGGCACCGAGAGATAGCGCCGGTTGGCAAGGCCTTCGGCATCGACGATCTCGATGGTCTCGCCATCGACGGTGAGCGTCTTGCCGTCGAAGACTTCGGGGATGACGACGTCGGCGAGCGCCTGCGGGCCATTCTCCTTGAGCTGCGGCCCCCAGACGGCGATTTTCTTGTCGACGCTGCCATTGATGGCGGCCACCGTCTCGGCAGCGGCGATCACCCGTGCCTGCGGGAACGCGTCCTTGATCGGCTTGAGGCCGAAATAATAGTCCGGGTCGGACTGGCTGACATAGATGGTGGTGAGCGTCTTGCCGGTCGCCTTGATCGCCTCGGCCACGGCGCGGCCGTCGGAATAGGTGAAACCGCCGTCGATCAGCAGCGCCTCGGAGGCGCCGGTGATCAGCACCGGGGCGCGAAAGAAGCCGTTTTCGCCAGCCGGAAAATGTTTCCAGGAAAGCCCTGCGGCTGCACGGCCAAGTCCGGCGGGAGCGAAGACGGCAGCAGCGCCGGCGGCGAGGGTGGTTTTCATGATGGCTCTCCGTGTGAACATGGATGTCTCCTGGGGCTTGAGAATGCCGAATTCGGGCGAGCGCATCTCCCGCGCAGCCTCGATCTCAGGAAGATGGCAAAGGTGGAATGCGTATTGAAGGCCAACAAAATAGACGTAATGTATGCCATTCCCTGACAATGAGGTCGCATTTGCCATGAGCCGCGCATGAACCTGAACCGGCTGGCCTATTTCGCTGCGGTGGTCGATGCCGGCTCCTTCACGCGGGCCGCCGAGCGGCTGGGCATCACCAAGGCGGTCGTCAGCCAGCAGGTGGCGCGGCTGGAGCGTGATGTCGGAACGACGCTGCTGATCCGCACAACGCGGCGCGTCCATCCGACCGAAGCCGGCCGGACATTCCATGCCCGCTGCCTGCAAGTTCTGCAGCAGGCCGAGGACGCCTTCGACGAGCTCGCGCAAGCCGCCGCCGAGCCGACCGGCACGCTGCGCATCGCGGCGCCCAACGACTACGGCACCTCGGCGGTGGTGCCGGTGGTCGCCGCCTTCAGCGCCCGCCATCCCGCCTGCCGGGTCGAGCTGACGCTGGGCGACGAGACGATCGACCTGACGTCCGATGGGATGGACGTGGCGATCCGCGTCGGCTGGCTGGCCGATTCCAGCCTGCAGGCGCGGCGGATCGGCATCTTTCGGCAATTCATGGTGTGCGGCGCCGAGTTCGCCGGGCGCTTCAAGGCCGACGACCCGCAAGACTTGGCCGGGCTGCCCTTCGTCGCCAACATGGCGCTGCGCGAACCGCTGCTATGGCAATTTTCGCGCGGCGACGACGAGCAGACCGTGCGCATGCAGGCAACGATCGCCATCGACGCGACGCCGGCAGTGCTGGCGGCCGTCCGCGCCGGTGCCGGCCTGTCGGTGCTGCCGGATTTTTTGGTGCGGGATGAGTTGGCCACGGGGCGGCTCGTCCAGGTCCTGCCCGAGTGGCGGCTGCCCTCTGGAGGCATCTACACGGTCTACCCCGCAGCACGTTTTCGGCCGCCCAAGGTGACGAGGTTTGTCGAGATGCTGGTCGCGGCTGAGCAGGAGACGGGTTGAAGCGGGGAGGGCGCGAGCGCCGTAAGCTTGGGGCGAGGCGCTGAGGGCCCGAAACGGGCGAGCTTGAAGCGCCGAGGCTGAAGCTGCCGATCTCCCCCTTGTGGGGGAGATCGCCGGGGCTCTAACTTTTATTCTTTTACCCGGCAGCGTTGTGGCCGTGTAATTTAGGCTCGGCTAAAGTAAAAGGTGGAGGCCGTGAACACGGAAACTCCGCCTTTGGGCGGGGGCAACCTATGGGAGGCTCGCATGCTTAGCGGTTTTGGCAAGGCCTGCGCAGTAATCCTTTTTTCAGGGAACTGCGCTTTCGCCCAATCGGATTTGATAGAACCAGAGGCTGGAACGTGGAAGACGTGGGTAGTCACGTCTGGCGAGGACTTCCGAGTCCCGCCGCCGCCTGACGCCTCCGCCGCAGCAGCCGAATTGGCACAGATGCGGGATCTTTTGGCGCAAAAGGATCCGGCTGCCGCCGACAAAATCACCTTCTGGGACGCCGGCTCGCCTGGGTACCGATGGATCGATCTGGTCAACAATCGCCTTCTCGAAAACCAGCAGATTCCAAATGCGCACCGCGTCTACTCCTATTTGACGATGGCGATGTACGACGCCACCATTGTCGCCTGGGACGCGAAGTACTTCTACAATCGGCCGCGCCCGAGCGAGGCGGATGCGACACTGGCGACTGCGCTGCCGCCGCCGCGGAGTCCCTCCTATCCATCCGAGCATGCCGCAGCCGCCGGAGCTGCCGCGACCGTTCTTTCTTATTTCTTTCCCGAAGAGACATCGTCGTTCAAGGCAATGGCCGAAGAAGCGGCACAGTCGCGTGTCCTTGCCGGTGTCCAGTTCCCAAGCGATTCTTCCGCCGGCCTGGAGTTGGGGCGCAGGGTCGCAGAGCAGGTGATTGCGCGGGCAAAGGCCGATGGCTCCGATGCAGCGTGGAGCGGCACTATTCCGACCGGGCCGTGCATATGGGTCGGGAACAAACCCGCCAATGTAAACATGCCAAACTGGAAGCCGATCGTGCTGGCTGCACCCGATGAGTTCAGGCCGCCGGCGCCGCCCGACTGCCAGTCCCCGGCCGTAAAGGCCGAGATGGATGCAATCCGACAGTTTGAACGAAAATTCCCTAACAGCTACAAAGCGTTCTACTGGCAAAGCCCATCCGGCCTGTTCACCGACTGGTATGACTATGCCAGCAAGTGGATGTTCGAGGACAAGACGGATACGAACCCGCCGCGTGCCGCGCGGGCTTACGCGATGCTCGCAACGGTCTATTACGACGCCTACATTGCAAGCAACGACGGGAAGTACGCCTATTGGTATCTGCGGCCCAACATGCTTGACACGAGCATCACTCCCCTGTTGGCGGTGCCGGCCCATCCCAGTTATCCGTCGAACCACTCCACGCTCTCGACTGCCCGATGCGAGGTCCTGGCGTACCTGTTTCCCGGCCATGCGGAGTTCATCCGCGCGGTTGGCAAAGAGGCGGGTGATTCCCGCGTCTGGGCAGGCATCCACTATGAAATGGACAACCGGGCCGGCGCCGCGCTCGGTAAAGCGGTCGCGGAGAAATTTATCGAGCGGGCAAAAACAGATGGGGCGGACTAGCGGAAGGAAAGAGGCCCTCTTTTGATGCCATGGGTGCTATTCGCAAATGGTCGAGACGGCAGTTGGCCGAAACCCGCGAGTTGGTCGCCGGCTTCTGGCTCTGGGAATTTAAGGACCTGGACGAGGCGGTCGCCTGGGTGAAGCGCCGCCCCAATCCCATGCCGGGACCGAGCAAGATCGAAATTCGGCCGCTGTACGGATGGCCGATTTGCAATCACTCTGACGCCGGAGGTCACGGAAATCCATGACCGGACGCGCGAAAAGCTCAGCCGCATTGGAAAGGGAGGACCGAACATGGCTTCTGTCGCGCGGGTCGCCACATAGACGACCAGCACGAAGTGCTGTGGTGCGCTGCAAGTATGGATTTTCAGAGAGCTGCAGCGAGCGTTTCCAGTAGATTTGTGCGGTGTGCGGACATATCCTGCAACTTTAGGAACGAATGCGGGAGGACCGTCATGCCAAAGAAGGACGTAAGCTTTTCTCGACGCACATTTCTCGGCGGCAGCGCCCTGGCGCTTGCCAGCGGCACGATTTCGATGCCGTTCGTGCGGACCGCGCGCGCCCAGGCGGCGACTTTCAAGGCCGGCGTCATCACGTCTCTGTCGGGCGAGAATATTTCGGGCGGCAATTTGACCAAGAACGGTTACGATCTCTGGGCCGAAGCGGCCAACGAGAAGGGCGGCGTCGAGGTCGGCGGCTAGCGTTTCATGGTCGAGATGTTCTATGGCGACGACCAGAGCAATCCGGCCACCGGCGCCGACGCCGCCGAACGGCTGATCGTGCAGAACGAGGTCGATTTCCTGCTCGGCCCCTACACCAGTGGCTCGACAATCGCCGTTCAGCCGATCTGCCAGAAATACCAGGTGCCAATGATTTCGGGCTCGGCCGAGTCGCCCAATGTCTGGTTGGCCAAGCCCGAATTCAATTTCGGCATCATCCCTTCCGTCGACACGACATCCGGCCAGTCGCTGGGCGTGCTGGTGGCCCTGTCAAACCCGAAGGCGAAGACGATCGCGGTGATCGGCGTCAACGAACCCTTTTCGAAGGAAACCGGCGAAGGCTTCCAGCGCGGCGCCAAGGAAGCGGGGCTCGAAGTCGTCGCCTACGAGCTCGTTCCGGCTTCCGGCGATCTCACCCCCGTAATGTCCAAAATCGCCGCCCTCAACCCTGACATCGTCGCGGTGGGCGGACATGAAGAGCCGCTGATAAACGTGATCAAGACGTCGAAATCGCTAAATTATCGGCCGAAGGCCTTGATCATGCATTACGGCGTGACCAATCCGGCCTTCGCCGAAGCGCTCGGCGCCGATGCGAACGGCACCTCCGGCGTCGCCGTATGGCTGCCTACGGTGCCCTACAAGGACGACCTGTTCGGCACCGCACAGGACTATGTCGCGCGGGCCCAGGCAAAGTTCGGCCATGAGCCCGACTATACGGAAGCCGCCTGCTCGGCCAGCGGCCTCGTCTTCGCCGACGCCGCCAAGCGACTCGGCAAGAAGCCTTCGCTCACCCCCGAGGACCGCGTCGCCCTCAAGGACGCCATCGCCGACACCGACATCACCACTTTCTACGGACCGATCAAGTTCGAGAAGGAAGGCGACCACTATCACGACAACATCCAGCCGGTGCCGGTCATGATCCAGATCCAGGATGGAAAGACCGTCGCTGTCGGCCCGAAGGAAGCGGCCGCCGCCGAGTTCATCTACCCGTTGCCGGCCTGGAAATAATCGTGATTTGAGGGGCGGAGGCGCTATTCGCCGTCGCCCCCTCACATGCTAAGCCGGCGGGCAGCATGACGACGGCCGGCTCTTCCAAAGGCCAGGATGTAGGTTGGGCTTTGTACTGCGGGCGTCATTTACACTCGCGCAAGAAGCATGTTGCGGACTTTTTGGACTGACGGACAGGTTTGCCATTGGATCTTTTTCTTCAAACCCTGCTCAACGGCCTGCTGATAGGCGGTGTCATCGCCACGTTTTCGATCGCCTTCCAACTGACCTTCGGCGTGCTGCATGTCATCGACTTCGCGGTCGGGGCATGGGTCGTTCTCGGCGGCTACTTCGCCTATTACATGGCGGCTTTCCTCGGCATTGACGGGTTCCTCGCCATGCCGATGGCCTTCGTCCTGTTCGGCGCGATCGGCTATCTCATGGGGCCGATGATCTACAATGTTCGAAACAGCCGCACGGCGCGACCCGAACTGATGGCGCTTGCGCTGACCTTCGGCATCTTCACCTTGCTGCGCGGCGGAATGCTGACCGTCTGGGGTTTCAATACGCATAGCGTGCCGACGGCGCTCAGCGGCCACAGCATCATGATCGGCCCGGTCACGGTGCCCCTGATCCGGGTGGCGGCGGCGGCGTTCGCGCTGCTCATCGCCGGCGGGCTGTTTTTCTTTCTCTTTCGCACGCGTTACGGGCTGGCGATCCGGGCGACGGCTGAAAATCGCCAGAATGCCGCCTTGATGGGGGTCAACATCCGGCGTCTCAGCGCCAATGTTTACGGGCTCTACGCGGGGATCACGGCGATGTCGGGCGTTCTGATGGGAGCCATCTATTCGGTCAATCCGGAGATCGGCCTGCGCTATACGCTGTTCGCCTTCTTCGTCGCCGTGCTGGCCGGGCTGGGCTCGCTGGGCGGCGCTCTTGTGGCGGCCCTGCTTCTGGGCGTCATCGAAGCCTTTGTCGCGACTTATGGCGGAGCCAGCTACTCGCATCTCGCGATCTTCGCAACGCTCTTCCTTGTCCTGTTGATTTCCCCGCGCGGCATCCTGCGGCGCGGACTGTGAGATGGCCCAGACCATGAAAAATCGTTGGGCCGGCCTGCTTCTCCTCGTCGTCATCCTCGTCGTGCTGGCGTTGCTGCCGGTGCTGGTCAACAATTACTGGCTGCGCATCGCCACCGGCGCGCTGATGTGGGCGGGGCTCGCCTGTTCCTGGAACATGCTAGGCGGCTATGCCGGCTACATCAATTTCGGCCATTCGGCCTTCTTCGGCATCGGCGCCTACGCCACCGCCATCCTGATGGGCGCGGATTTCGCTGTGCCGTTCCTCGCCACCATTCCCATCGGCATGATCGTCACAGCCCTGTTTGCGGTCGTCATCGGCGCGCCGACATTGCGGCTGCGCGGCGCTTATTTCGCCATCGCCACCTGGGCCTTCGCCGAAGTGCTCATGCAGTTCGCCACCGTCGTCGATTTCACTGGCGGAACCGGCGGTATCGGCCTGCCTCCCTTCCTCAACGAGCGCTTCTTCTACTTCGCCATGCTCGCGGCCGCCGTCCTGACCTATTTCCTCACCTGGTCGCTGTTCGAGCGCTCCCGCTTCGGCTTGAAGGTCAAGGCCTTACGGGATCACGAACCGGCGGCCGAAGCCATGGGCATCAACACCTCGCTGGTCAAGTTGCAGACCTTCATGCTCAGCGCCGTCGTCGCCTCCGTGTTCGGCAGTATTTTCGCCTACTGGGTGACCTTCATCAATCCAAAGAGCGTGTTCGGCGGCGACATCACCGACCAGATGGTCGTCATGGTCCTGCTCGGCGGGCTCGGCAGCCTGTGGGGGCCGGCCATCGGCGGCGTCGCGCTGTTCTTCGTCAACCGGCTTATTTGGATGTACTATGGCGATACCGCCTTTTATATCGCCATTCTCGGCGCCGCCATCATCCTGGTGGTGCTGTTCCTGCCCAACGGCATCGCCGGCCTGTTTGCGCGGCGAAGCGGGAAATCAGGCAGCGTGCTCGACACGGTGCTCGGACGCCTGCTCGGCTCCCGCCAGGGAGGACGCTCGTGAGCATGACGGCGCAAGCGCCCGCGCCAGGCGACCAGCCCATCCTCTTCGTTCGCGACGTGCACAAGCATTTCGGCGGCATCCAGGCAGCCGCCGGCGTCGACCTGGAGGTCGGACGCGGCGAGATCGCCGGCCTCATCGGCCCCAACGGCTCGGGCAAATCGACCCTGTTCAACCTCGTGGCGGGCATGGAGACGCCCGATCGCGGGCAGATCCTGTTCGACGGCCATGAGATCGGCGGCAAAAAGGCCTATACGATAGCCCGCCTCGGCCTCGCGCGCACCTTTCAGATCCCGGCGTTGTTCGAGAACATGACAGTCAGGGGGAACCTTCTGGCCGCGGCTGCCGAGGGTCATTGGCATGGCGCGTACCAGCGGGCGGACGAGACGCTGGCGCTGCTGCATCTCGAACCGGTCGCCAACAACCGCGCGTCCGACTTGTCCGGCGGCCAGCAGAAACTGCTCGAATTCGGCCGCGTGATCATGCGCCAGGCGTCCCTCATCCTGCTCGACGAGGTGACGGCCGGCGTCCACCCCAACATCCGCAAGATCATCCTGGAAGCGATCGCCAGGCTGCGCGAGCAGGGAACCAGCTTCTTCGTCATCGAGCATGACATGGAAATGGTGCGCAATGTCTGCGACCGCATCATCGTCATGGATTCAGGGCGGGTGGTGACCAGCGGCGCGTTCGAGGACATCGTGCAAAATTCCGAAGTCATGCAGACCTATCTAGGGCGTCCGCAATGAGCACGTTGGTCGCAGACAGCGTCGTTGCGGGCTACGGCAAGCAGGAGATCGTCCATGGCGTCTCCCTTGTCGCGGAAGCCGGCAAGATCACCTGCATCTTCGGCCCCAATGGCTGCGGCAAGTCGACCTTGCTGAAAGCGATCGCCGGCGCGCTGCCGGTATGGGGCGGCACAATCGGGCTTGGCGGCGAAACGATCGGCAATTTGCCGGTCCATGAAGTCGTGCGCCAGGGCCTGGTGCTGATGCCGCAGGGCGGCGGCGTGTTTCCACGGCTGACGGTGATGGAAAATCTGCGCATGGGCGGCTACGCCATTGCCGACCGGAAGCTGGTGGACAGGCGCATCGAGGCTCTGGTCGACCAATATCCATCGCTGGCGCGGCGGCGCAAGACCACGGCTGGAGCCCTTTCGGGCGGCGAACAGGCGATGCTGGCGCTGGCGCGCGCGCTGGTGTCGGAACCGCGTTTCATCCTGCTCGACGAACCGTCGGCCGGCCTTTCGCCGGCCATGGTGAGCGAGACGCTGGAGCGCATCAAGGTGCTGACCGCGCGCGGCATCGGCATTCTCATGGTCGAGCAGAACATTCGCGAGGCCATGCCGATCGCCGACCGGCTCTATATCCTGGCCGCCGGAGAAAAGCGCTTCGAAGGCACGCCCGGAGATGTCCGCAACGACCGACAGATCATGGACATCTATATGGGCGGCGCCTGATGCGGCCGTCCGCGCCGGCGCCGGCCTGTCGGTGCTGCCGGATTTCCTGGTGAGGGACGAACTCGCCGCGGGGCGGCTCGTCCAGATCCTGCCCGAGTGGCGGCTGCCCTCCGGAGGTATCTATACGGTCTACCCCGCCGCGCGCTTCCGCCCGCCCAAGGTGACAAGATTTGTTGAGATGCTGATTGCGGCTGAGCAGAAGGTAGAGTCAGGCGGGCAGGGGCGCCGAGGCTGAAGCTGCCGATCTCCCCCCTTGTGGGGGAGATGGCCGGCAGGCCAGAGGGGGGCGCTGTCCCGCCAACCTATCAGTCGATTGCATAGCGTAACCGCGCAAGTTCCCAGCCCACCACAGTTTGAAACGAAGGCCGGCGTTCTTTCGCGCCCCCCTCTGCCCTGCCGGGCATCTCCCCCACGAGGGGTGAGATTGGCTGTCATCGGCGCTCGCCCTTATCACGACGTCCCCACAACCGGCGCATACTCGAGCGCCACAACGCCGTTGCTGAATGGCGTGGCCGAGATCAGCTCGAGCGGCACTTGCTCGCCGGACGGGAACAGCGGCTTGCCCTGGCCGACGGCGCCGGGGTAGCTGAGCAGCCTGACACGGTCGACCAGGTTATGGCGCAGCAATTCCTGCGCCACGCTGAGACTGCCATGCACATAGATGTTGCCGCCGCTGCCTTGCTTCAGTTCCCTGACCGCTTCCGGCAAGGCGCTCTTCAGCAGCTCGGCCGGTTTCCAGTCGAGCGCCTTCAGGCTCGTTGACGCGACATATTTCGGCAGCGCGTTGAACCGGTCGGCGAAGTCTCCGGTTTCGTCGGGCCACGAGCCGGCAAAAATCTCATAGGTCGTGCGCCCCAACAGCATGGCGCCGCTGTCGGCAAGCTCGTCTTCCTTGAACCTTTGCATTTCATCGTTCCAGGTCACGCCGGGCAGCTTCTCGACCTCGGCGATGCCATCGACGCTGATGAATTCGGTGACGATGAGTTTTCGCATGGCGCTCTCCTTCTGTCAGAGGACGGACCGCGCTGGCCTTTTGCGACAGCTTGGTGAAAAATAGCGCGGCGCTTTGTTGGTCTTTTTGGTCGATGTCAGACACAAGCGTCGATCTCAGTCGACCTGGTGCCGGCGCCAATTCCAACCGGCAGGAGAAACGCGGGCGGTCGGTGCTTGTTTGTCCGCGATGGCCGCTTTTGACCCAATCCAGTCCTACATTGCGACATGCTCGAAGGTCTGATTGAGTGTGGCAAGCGGCCCTTAGATGGGCACGGAATCGCTCGCAATGTCTCGATTGAGGTAAAGTCAGCCCAGCGCGAACGATGCGCCTATGAGGCAGTCAAACCCGTTCTGGTCAGGCAATGTTCATCCGCCGGCCTGATGCGTGATTTTGTAGATCACGCCGTTTGTATCCTCCGAAACGAGCAGCGAGCCGTCCTGCGCGATCGCCAGCCCGGCGAGGCGTCCAAACTCGGACTTGCCGTCCTCGCTCAAGAATCCGGTCAAGAAATCTTCCTTTCCGTTCGGCTCGCCGTTCTCGAAGGTTACCCGCACGACCTTGTAGCCGGCCGGATCAGCCCGGTTTGCCGAACCCCGCAAAGTGACGAAAGCATCGTCCCGGTAGTCTGCTGGGAACTGGTCAGCATCGTAGAATCGGATGTTGATCACGGAGGCATGGGCCTCCAATGTCAGTGCGGGGCCGACGGTCTTGGTCCGGCAGAATTCGTCCTTCGGCGCGCTCTCCGGCATGGTGAAGCTGACCCAGTCGGGCTGACGGTCGCCATAGCAGAACGGCCAGCCGTAATGCGCGCCCTGCTCGATTTTGTTCAACTCCTCACCCGGCAAGTCATCGCCAAGATGATCGACGCCATGGTCGACGCCCCACATAACGTCGGTCTCGGGATGCCAATCGAATCCAAGCATGTTCCTGAGCCCATGCGCGAATACCGTGCGCGTCTTGTCCTTGATATCGAGCCGGAGGTTGGCCGCCTTCTCTTCGGTGCTCTCGAAGCAGGCATCGCAGGAACTGCCCACGTTGATGTGCAGCCCGCCGTCGGGCGCGAAGCCCAAAGTTCGGCGCCCATGCTGGCCGCCGTCGGGCAGGTCGTCGATGATCGTCGCCAATTCGCCGATCGTTCCGTCTTCCTTCAGGTCAGCCGCTATCACGTCGTGTATGGTTGCAAGAAAGATGCGGCCTTCGCGGATCGCGATACCATGGATACCGTCGAGATTGGCTACCAGAACCCGCGGCTCAGAAGCGCCCTCTGACAACGCGATGACGTCCTTCTCGTTCGGCCGTGTGACGTAGACCGTGCCGTCTTCTGCGACTGCCATCATGCGGGCATTACCGAGGTCGCGGGCGAAGACGCTCACTTCAAAACCCTCCGGCACCTTCAGCCGCCTCACGATATCCTCGCTGAAGGGCTGATGCGCAGGCCTGAAGACGTTTGTATCGACCTTATGGAGCACGCCTTCCTGCTGCGCCGACGCTGACGCGGGAACAAGCGCGATGCTCAAGAGCAGAACGGCTTTTGAGACCATATCCGAATCTCCTATCCAGGGCTCTGACTGCGGACGGGTCGAATGCCTACTGCTGCGATATCCTCGTCGGTCACACCGACGCGATCCCTGCAGACCATGACCCGCAGCGCAGCACACAATGAAAGTCTCCGCTCGGCTTGATCGATCAGGCCGGCAGCGGTTCGTAGAAACGGCACCAGCCGTTCGGGCTGATTTCACCAGCGACAATCCCGCATGCGTTCGGCTCAAGGAAATGCTTGCAACCGCCGCAGCGGCGCCCCTTGTTTGGAGAATTCTGATAAAGCGCCACAGGCTTTGGTGTAGTTCCCGCGCCTCGCGCCGTAGGCTGGCCCGTCATGCAGGAAGCAAGTCCACCCGCCCCGGCCAGCGCCGCGCCGGTCATCGAGACCTTCAGAAATTTTCGGCGAGACAGCGCTTGGCTTGGCTCACCTTGTGCCGACCCGCAATTTGCCTCACCACGATCGTCTTTCATGACACGTCCCTCCCAAGCCACTCGGCGGTCATATCAGGGTTTGCGGAAACAGAATTCCACGCGAAAAAGGAACGCAGCCGAATATATTCAAACCTTCTAAATCAACAAAGGTTCCGGCCCACCCCCACTGATTGTAGGGCATCTCGAAGCGCTCGCCGCTCACACGTCACTCACCGATTGGATTGAACTGCTTGTAAGAGGCAAGCCCGCATTCCGGCCATTTGACCGACGACGGCAATGGTCGGCGGATGCTTACTCTCTACGAGCTCGCCATGGAACTAAGCTGGCCCGGAGTCCGAGCTTCCCACCTGCGCGGTTCCGTGGAGCCTTGGCATTTTGTCAGCGTCCAATGGCAACGGGAACTTTAGAGCCACCACGTTCATTTAGCGATCGCTGTGGAGAACTCGGGTATGAACGTCAGCGACGAAAGGACTGTATCGCTCTGGGCGGCGACCGAAGTCGCGCCCGATGCGGTGCCGCTCGGACAAAGCGAACAGGTCGATGTCGTGGTCGTGGGGTCTGGGATTGCCGGACTGTCGGTCGCCTACGAACTGGCAGTCGCGGGCCAGAAGGTGGCTGTTCTCGATCGCGGCCAGATCGGAAGCGGCATGACGGCTCGCACCACTGCGCACCTGTCATCTGTCTGCGACGACTATTTTTCGGAGCTGACCAAATTGCGCGGCGAGGACTTGGCGCGGGTTTTTTACCAAAGCCAATCGGCCGCTATCGACCGTATCCAATCCATCCAGGAGACGGAGCGTATCGCGTTCGATTTCCGGCGCCTCGACGGCTTTCTCTTCCCGGCTTCCGGTAGCCAGGAATTCGATATCACGCGCGAGCTGGACGCCGCTCTGAAAATCGGTGTCGAGGTCGAGAAGACCAAGGGCGTGCCGTTTGCAGGCTTTTCGGATGCGCAGGCCCTTCGATATGCCAATCAGGCGACCTTCCACCCGCTCAAATATCTCCGCGGGCTGGTCGCGGGCATCCGCGCGCGCGGCGGCGTGCTTTATGCTGATACCATCGTCGAAAAGGTCGAGGAGACTGATGGCGGCGTGCGTGTAACCACGGTTTCGGGCTTTACCTTGTCTGCCAGATCGGCCGTTGTCGCCACCAACTCGCCGATCAACGATCGGGTCGCGCTTCACACCAAGCAAGCGCCCTATCGAACCTACGCGATGTCGTTCGAGATCGCGCGCGATACCATACCGGATGCACTGTATTGGGATACTGAAGACCCTTATCACTACGTTCGGCTTCAGCCTGGCGAAGGTCGGACCGACTTCCTGATCGTCGGAGGTGAAGACCACAAGACAGGGCAGGCCGATGATGCCGGTGACCGTTTCGCGGCCCTGGCGGCCTGGACCAAAAGGCTGGTGCCCGATGTCGGCGTGGAAACCAACCGGTGGTCCGGGCAGGTGATGGAGACCGTCGATTATGCGGGGTTCATCGGCCGCAATCCTGGCAACAGCCGCGTCTTTGTAGCGACCGGGGATTCCGGCCAGGGCATTACCCATGGCGTCGTGGCTGGCCTGTTGATTTCCGACCTGATTCTGAAGGAGGAAACTCCCTGGCGCGAACTCTATGAGCCGTCTCGCAAGACGGCAGGCGCGGTCGGCGATTACCTGTGGGAGAATGCGACAGCGATCAAGAGTTTTGCCGAATATATCGCGCCCGGCGAAATCGATTCCGTCGACAAGCTGCGACCGGGAGAAGGTGCCATCGTTCGCGAAGGGCTCACCAAAATCGCCGCATTTCGCGATGACGACGGCACGCTCTACAAGCGCTCGGCCGCATGCACACATATCGGCTGCCATGTCCACTGGAACTCCCTCGAGCGCTGCTGGGACTGCCCCTGCCACGGCTCGCATTTTGCAATCGATGGCACGGCTTTGAACGGACCGGCCGTGGCGCCCCTGGCAGAGGTGGAATAGCCTTCGAGGTCAACACTACCGGCTTCTGTCGCGTGTCCAAATGTTTCGTGAGTCCTGGACAAAGTGTAACCTTGTTATCCCTTCCATCCTGAGCACGAATTTCTATGAGAGTCCGACCTTCTTCGGCCAGGAACATTTCCCCTGTAGCGGAGTTGAAGCAGTTGGCCCGCGATCAGGCGCCAACAGGTGATGCCGGCGGGCTTTTGGGAGGAAACCATGATCCCCGCCACACGCCACCTTTATCTCTCTCGCAGACGCGCGTTGCAGTTCGGCTTGGGAGCCACCCTTGCCACCACGACGGGTCTAGCGCCAGTTTCGCGCGCCTACGCCCAGGACGAAGTGCAGGACGAAGACATTTTCCGCTTTGCCCTCAACCTCGAATATATGGAGGCCGAATACTACCTCCGCGGCACCACCGGAAAAGGCATCGACGCAGCCGATGCCGGTTCGAAACCCGGCGACGTCGTTGGCGGCAAGCAAGTCTCCTTCGAGACGCCCGCCATCGGCGAATTCATGCAGGAAGTCGCGGAAAACGAACTCGCGCACGTCCGCTTCTACCGCAAGACGCTTGGAACAGACGCTGTTGACCGGCCGGCCATCGATTTCGATGCGGGGTTCAAAGCCGTCGCGGAAGCAGCGGGCCTCGGGCCGGACTTCGACCCCTTCGGCAACGAAACGAACTTCGTTCTCGGCGGGATGTTGTTCGAGGATGTCGGCGTCACCGCATATGCCGGGGCGGCGACGGTTCTGAAAAACAAGGACTTCCTCGCCGCCGCCGCAGGCATCTTGGCGGTCGAGGCCTACCACATGGGAATGGCGCGATCGACGCTATACCGGAAGNGAGAGGAAGCCTGGAAGGTCGCCAACGCCGTNTCCGANGCCCGCGACAAGATCGACGGATCGGAAGACAAGGACCAGGGAATCCAGGTGGATGGAAAAGCCAACATCGTTCCTTCGACGCCCGATGCGATCGCCTTCACCAGAACGCCACAGGAGGTGCTCCGGATCGTCTATCTCACCGACAAGGACGGAGTGAGCAAGGGCGGCTT
>NZ_AZUX01000048.1:0-47228 GCF_000513915.1 Mesorhizobium sp. WSM2561 | reverse complement strand
CTTGGGGAAGCCGACTTCCTCGGCGAGCGCGCCCCAGGCGAGGCCGGAATAAGGCGTCTGCGACGCCGGTTTGACCACCGCGGTGCAGCCGGCGGCAAGTGCTGGGCCGAGCTTGCGGGCCAGCATCGAGGACGGGAAATTCCACGGCGTGATGGCGGCGATGACGCCGACCGGCTCCTTGGTCACCAGGATGCGGCGGTCCGCCCAGGGCGACGGCACGACATCGCCATAGGTGCGGCGGCCTTCTTCGGCGAACCACAATATGTANGAGGCTGCCGAACCGATCTCGCCCTTCGATTCGAACAGCGACTTGCCCTGCTCGATGGTCAGCAGCTCGGCCAGCACATCCTGATTGTCCATCATCGCGTCATGCAGCTTGCGCAACAACTTCGAACGCTCGAGCGCAGTGGTCTTGCGCCATGTCTTGAAAGCGGCGTCGGCGGCTTCGATGGCGCGGCGCGTCTCGACCTCGCCCGACTTCGGCACGGTGCCGATCTTGAGGCCGGTGGCCGGATTGTTGACGTCGACCGTCTGGCCGCTGTCGGCCTGCACCCACTCGCCATTGATGAGATTGGCCTGGCGCATGAAATGGCTGGTTTTCTGAAGCATGGTCTAGCCTCCGTTCGGCTTATAGTGATCACTATCCGCTGTGCGGCGGCTCGCAGTGGCGGCGAAGTGTCGAGCATCGGCGTCAGCATCGGATCCTCGCAGGAAGAGCGCAACGCCGACCGAATGAAACAAACTAGGTCTTGGATATAGTCGGCCCCGAGGATGCCGCTGCCGCGTGAATAGAGAAACTGATTGAACGGCTCGGCCTGTTCAGCGAGTGCGTCCGCCGCTTTGCCCTGCCAAAAGGTGCGTTGGTCGGCATTCGCGACGCGCATCGTCTGACAGATCAAGGATCGCCGCATTGAGATCGAGATTGACGGCCGTTAGACAGGCGATCGCGGCTTCGACCAACTCGGTTGAGCTGACCTGGCCCGCCCGCGCCAGATTCGCTTGATCGATCATTTGCATTGAAGTGAAGCAGTCGGCCTTCATGCCGGAAGTCATGCCACCCGACCGACCCGGGAATTCGCAGCAGCGGCGCCGTCGAGTGCAGAACGAATGCCGTCGACCAAGGCGTCGATCTCGCTTTCGGTGATTATATATGGCGGACATATTGCAAGCACGTCTCCCATATTGCGGATCATGACGCCGTGCTCGCGGCACCGCCGCTCGACATCGGCGCCAATTCGCAGCTCCGGCGCGAAGACGCGACGGGCGGCACGATTCTCGACGATCTGAACCGCAGCGATGAAGCCGCGGCCGCGGACCTCACCGACAAGCGGATGGTCGCCGAGCGCGTCGGCGAGCGCACGATGCAGGTACTCGCCCAGACGGCGCGCCTGGCTCACGAGATCGATCTCGCGGTAAATCCGGATCGCCTCGGCGGCGACGGCGGCGGTCACCGGATGACCGGAATAGGTGAAACCGTGGCCGAACACGCCGACCTTGTGGGCCTCATCCGCGACGCATTGATAAACCTTATCGGAAATGAGGACGCCGCCGATGGGCAGATGACCCGATGACAGCCCCTTGGCGATCGACAGCATGTCCGGTTCCATGCCGAACGTCTGGCTCCCGAACCAGTTTCCGGTGCGTCCGAATCCACATACCACTTCATCGGACAGCATGAGGATGTCATACTTGCGCAGGATCGCCTGAATCTTGGGAAAATAGTCTTCCGGCGGCACCAGTACGCCTCCGGCGCCCATAACCGGCTCCGCGATCATCGCAGCAATGGTGTCCGGACCTTCCGCAAGGATTAGCTCCTCGAGTTCCTGCGCCAAGCGGGTGGCGTAGTCCCTTTCTGTCTCATTCGACAGGCTTTCAAAATAGTGGAACGGCCTCGCTGCGAAGATGACTGGAAGCTGCGGGAGATTGAACGACTTGTGCATGTGTGGCAGACCGCTCAACGCGGCGCCCATGACTGTACTGCCGTGGAAGGCGCCGAACCTGCTGATGATCTTGCACTTGTCAGGACGCCCCCGCGCGGCTTGGTAATACCAGGCGAGCTTGACCATCGTGTCATTGGCTTCCGAACCGGAGCCGACCAGAAAAACGCGCGCGTCGTCGAATGGCGCCAACGCGGCGAGCTGTTCGACGAGTTCGACGGCAGGCTCGTTCGAGCGGTGGTTGAAGGTGTGGTAGACGGCCAGTTTGCGCATCTGGCGGTCAGCCGCGTCAGCCAGCCGGCTGTCGCTGAAGCCGAGCGAGGCACACCAGAGTCCGCCCATCCCCTCGATATAGCGGTTGCCGGCGTCATCGATGATGGTCGCGCCCTCGCCGGCCATGATCGTCAACGGACCATGATCCTCATGCAGGCGCGGATCCGTTTGGGAATGAAAGTGCCTGGCCATGTCCAGCACGCGCGATTCGTTCTTCATCAAAATTCTCCTTCGCGACCGGATGGGCGATTGCGAAAGCGATAAATATCTTATAACTTATAAGTTGTCGAGTAAAAATGATCCTGGGAGTCACGCTCAATGCCCAACCCATCCACCCCATCAGATATCGCCTTACGACCCGACGACGAGCAGATCGCCCTTTTGCGGGACAAGGCCGAGTTCGTACGGCTCGAGACGCTGCGCCTCATCCAGATCGCCAAGGTTGGCCACTATTCGTCGGTGTTTTCCTGCGCCGAGATATTCGCCACGCTCTACTACGATGCGATGCGGCTCAAGCGCGGCGAGCCGCAATGGCCGGATCGCGACCGCTTCCTTATGGGCAAGGGACACGCCGCGGTAGGCCTCTATCCACTGCTGGTCGACTGGGGTTTCTTCTCCAAGGACGTTCTCGATGGCTATACCCGGCTGGGTAATCCGCTTGGCGATCATCCTGACATGCGTAAGGTGCCCGGCGTCGATTTCAGCTCCGGCTCGATCGGTCATGCCCTGTCCGGTGGCCTCGGCATGGCACTTGGCGGTCGCGCGGCTGACCGGCAATTTGACGTTTATGTCCTGCTCGGCGACGGCGAGATGCAGGAGGGCCAGGTTTGGGAAGCTGCACTATCCGCGGCCCACCACAAGGCCGGCAACCTGATCGCCATTGTCGACCGTAACGGATACCAGCTCGACGGTCAGGTTGACGACATCATCGGTATAGAGCCGTTGACAGACAAATGGGCAGCATTCGGCTGGCAGGTGCACGAGGTCGACGGTCATGACGTCGTGGCGCTCGCGACGCTTCTGAGACAGCTGAAGGCCGAGACAAATCGAACTCGGCCCGTCTGCATCATAGCCAAAACCTCCAAAGGTAAGGGCGTCGGTTACATGGAAACCGAACCCGGCTGGCATCTGGGCTATCTGGCGCCCTCGGACGAGGCCTTGGCTGCCGATGAAATCAAGCGTGGAGGCAAAGCGCAATGAACGGCCCGATCGATCCCAACTCCTGGCAATACCGCCAGATCAACGCACGCGCACCTGGCCTGAGCTACTTGGCCAACGCACTCATTAATCTGGTTGAAGACGGTCATCCCATCTTGGTGGGCACGGCCGACCTGCAATATTCAAACGGGCTGGTTCGGTTCGCGCAACGCTTTCCGGAGCGCTTCACGCAATTCGGCATTTCCGAGCAGAACATGGTTTCGGCCGCTGCCGGCATGGCCACCACCGGCGCGATGCCGTTCGTCGCTACATTCGCTTCCTTCCTCGCGTTGCTGTGCTGCGAACAGATCCGGACCGACGTCGCCTATTCGGCCCTGCCGGTGCGGCTGATCGGTCATCATGCCGGCATTTCACTCGGCTTCTACGGCACCTCCCACCATGCGACGGAAGATCTTGCCATCATGCGAAGCATCGCCGACCTCACGGTCGTCGCGCCGGCCGACGGCCCGCAACTGGCGGCTGCCGTCAAGGCTTCGGTCAACCATGCGCAGCCTATTTACTTCCGCATTGGCCGCGGCCAGGAACCGGTGGTCTATGAAGACGGCGTCGACTTCCAGTTCGGCAAGGCAATCGTCCACGGCGAAGGGTCGGACCTGACCATCATCGCCTGCGGCTCGACGGTCCATCCCTCACGGGAGGCCTACCGCGCGTTGCGCGCGGGGGGCAAATCCGTGGGACTGATCGACATGCATACGATCAAGCCGCTGGATACCAAGGCCGTGCTGGCAGCCGCGGCCCACTCCCGCTTCATTCTGACGATCGAGGAACACAACATCCTAGGCGGTCTGGGCGGTGCGGTGGCGGAGATCCTGGCGGAGGCGGGCAGCCCGGCACGGCTGATACGCCATGGCATCCGTGACGAATACAGTCTGATCGCGCCGCCGACGCATCTGTACAAGCACTACCGGTTGGACCCGGCGGGAATCGAGGCCACCGCCCTCGAAGCGCTCGGCTGAACCGACGGACTATCACAGCGAAGTACGGATTTCAGATGATCAATCACGACAACACCACGTCACTCATCGAGCGCGCCAGCGCAGTGATGCCCGGCGGACTGCTCAGCCCGAGCCGCAGGCTCGGCGCACCGCATGTCTTCGCCCGGGCGCAGGGTGCGTTTCTCTACGACGTCGACGGACACCAGTATACCGACTACCATTGCGGCTTCGGCGCCAACGTGCTTGGCCACTGTCATCCGGCGGTGCGCGAACGCATCGCGACAGTCTCCGAGGACATCGATCTTGTCGGCGCGGGAACGATGCGGCTCGAGATCGAGGTGGCGGAGGCGCTAGTCGACTGCATCCCGTGCGCGGATCTCGTCGCCTTCTGCAACTCGGGATCGGAGGCAACCTATCACGCCCTGCGCCTTGCCCGTGCCGCCACCGGTCGCAAACGGATCATCAAGTTTCAAGGCGGCTATCATGGCTGGCATGACTATGTCGCCATGAACGTGCAGTCGCACGCGCAGGCGGTCGGCAAGTATGATCCAATCAGCGCCGGCATCCTTGAAGACGCCGCCCGTCACACCGTCGTGCTGCCTTATAACGATGCCCAGGTCGTCGAGGACTATCTCCACGCCAATCCCGGCGAGGTCGCGGCGATCATCATCGAGCCTATAGCGCACAATATGGGATCGGTGATCGCGACAGATGTTTTCCTTCGGGACCTGCGTCGTCTGACCAGCGATCATGGCGTCGTGCTGATCTTTGATGAGGTCATCACCGGCTTTCGTCACGCGCTCGGCGGGTATCAGTCGATCGCCGGCATCACGCCTGATCTGGCGACTTTCGGCAAGGCGGCTTCGTCGGGTTATCCGGTCGGCCTGGTCGCCGGCCGTCGCGACCTTATGGAGCTCGTCGGCCGGACCGGGGAAGGATCCGTGTTCATGGGCGGTACTTTCAACGGGACACCGTCGACGCTCGCCGCCATGCAGGCGACGATCGACGAGCTGTCGAAACCAGGCTTTTATGAACGTCTTTTCGCACTTGGCGCTTTCATGCGAGCGGAGCTGGACGGCATTCTCGATCGCCTTGGCCTGCGCGCGCAGAGCGCCGGGTTTGGTTCGGTATGGCTGATCTATTTCCTCAGCGGTCCCTACCGCGACTACCAGGACCTGCTGCGCAACGACGATGCCTTCGATCTCGCATTCCGCAAGGAGATGATAGCGAATCGAATGATCGGCCAGCCGCTCCCGCTGAAGCGTCTCTACCTTTCGGGAAGCCATGACAGGGCGACGGTCGAGAAGTCGTTAGATGTCATCGAGACTATTCTGCGCCGGCTGTCGACCAGAAACACCACGCGCGCCTAAACGTATTTCGGAACCGGACTTATAGGATATAAGAGCTTCTCATATCCGTTGCCGATTCGGTGCGGCCCAACATTGCAGCGGTGATCCATGAGCACGATGCAGCCAATCGAGCAAGGCAGTCTGTCGGCAAGAACCTATATCTCGCTGCGCGAAGCCCTGATCGCGGGCAATTTCCGGCCAGGCGAAAGGCTCTTGATGCAGGATCTGGCGCAACGGCTGGGCACCAGCGTCACGCCTGTGCGGGAGGCCTGCTTCAGGCTCGTCAGCGAGCAGGCGCTGGAACTGCGTTCGGGGCGGTTCGTCACCGTTCCAGAGCTGACCCGGTCGCGTTACTGGCAGGTCAGGCTCATTCGTATCGCGCTCGAGGGACTAGCGGCCGAGCTCGCCGTTGAGCATGTTTCGGACGCGGACATCGAAAGGCTTGTCGAGATCCATCGTGATTTCGTGGCCGGCGAAACATCCGGCGATGCCGAACGCGCCCGCCGCGCCAATCGCGAATTCCACTTCGGCGTCTATCGCCTGTCCAAGATGGACATGCTGATCGCGCAGATCGAAAGCCTGTGGGTATCGATGGGCCCGATCCTCAACGTGTATTATCAGCAGGCCGAGAACGACTATATCGGCGCGGAGGAGCACGCGACGCTGATCGAAGCGTTCCGTGCCCGCAACAAGAAAGTGGCGCGTAAGGCGATCGAACGCGACATCGTGCGCGGCGGCATGAACCTGTTGCGGTATTTCGACGAGCAGGACGCGGCCGCCAAGCGGGCGTGATCCAAGCCGTCGGTCATTCGCCGGCGGGCCTCCCTTCGCGTTGGCTCAGGCTGCCCGGAGGCGGGCGGTAGCATCCTGGTCGACGACCCAGATGCCTTGCTCAGCGTCGAGCACCAACGCTACCTTATAGGACTCGCGGGCCGCTTCGCTGCTCAGCCAGCCGCGGCCGACGCTGGCCGCGACACGCCGAGCGTCACGCTTGGTCGGTTCGCCATAGCCGCCGCCGCCGCAGGCGACGAACTCGATGCGCTCGCCAGCGCGACACGCCTCCTCATGGAACGCCGGCAGTTCGACGAGCCTGCCATCCGTCCCGCGTTTAGCACTCCGACTGGCTTTGGCATCACCGCCGCCGAGCACGCCACGCGGCGGAAAGGTTGTGCCGTCGGCCGAGTAGACCAGTGTCATCTCGTGGTCGACGGGATAGAAGACGCCGCCCACGGCGGGAGCGCCCTCGAACTCGCCAATGCCTTGCGTGTCCGCCACCACGCCGCGCGATTCAATGATGATGGGATACATGGATTCATCCACCTCCACGGAATCCAGTGCGATCAGGCCGCCATTCGCCGGCCCGCAATATGTCAGCCAGCCATCATAGCCGTGACGCGCTCCGCCGCCGGCGTAGCCAATGAAGACCTGGTTGACGTAGGGCTGCCCATCCTTGAACGGATCCTTGCCCGAAATCACGCCTATCCCCGCCGGCAGGTGCGAGCCGCTCTCGGCCTGGCCATAGGGTTCTCCCATCGTCGAGAACACGCAATTGCCGGCGATGATCAACCGGTCGTTGACATTGGTGGTCGCCACCGAGGTGCCAACCGGGTAGCGCGGTCTGCCGACCACGCTTCCCTCACGCATCAAGACCTTGATGCGGCTCTTAGCACCCTCGTTGTGCGGGATGCCGTCGTCGAGATTGTTGAAGACGCCGATTCGGCACGAGCCCGTGCAAGTGTTTTCCGACAGGTTGAGACCGCCCGGGACATTATCCATGTTGTCACGCACATCGACCGTGATCTCGCCGGCTTCGGGGTCGACATCGATGGTGATCCTGACCGGGATGCCCCCCTCCGCCACGCCGGGGACAGGGTCATGGCGGACCTCGTAGGAGAACTTGCCCTTCGGCAATTTGGCGATCTCGGCCATGGCGCGCCGCGCACCGT
This sequence comes from Mesorhizobium sp. WSM2561, assembly GCF_000513915.1. Classification (NCBI taxonomy): domain Bacteria; kingdom Pseudomonadati; phylum Pseudomonadota; class Alphaproteobacteria; order Hyphomicrobiales; family Phyllobacteriaceae; genus Mesorhizobium; species Mesorhizobium sp. WSM2561. Next base: position 39,570 of record NZ_AZUX01000048.1, on the reverse strand, counting down.
AGTCGAACCAGTCCTCGACAAAAGCCACGAGTGTGTCGCGACCGTATTTTTCGAGCAGTTCCAGCAGACGGCGTCGACCGGTCCTGCAGGCGCCGATCTGGGCGCGGACGTCGCCGAGCCAGATGTCTGGAACCCGATTGCGCATCATGCCGATACGCAGAATGTCCTGCTTCTCCCTGTGCTGTTCGACCACACGCACGCAGGGAAAGTGGATTCCTTCCTCATAAATGTTTTTGGCGAATGGCAGATAGGTCGAAGGTGTCGGCGCGCCGGTGTCGGCGTGATGGGAGAGCGCCACGGCCCAGAACAGCGGCTTGCCATCGAAAAAGATCGGCATCGCCATGATTAGGTCGGCATGATGGGTACCGCCCGTGTATGGGCAGTTGTTGAGGAAAATGTCGCCGTCGGCGATATCGTCGAACAGCTCCGTTATCGGACGCGTCGCCAAATCCATCGACATGACGTGGATAGGCAGCGCGTCCTCGGTGGAAACGAGACGATGGTCGTAAGTCAGGATCGCGCAGCTCAGGTCGCGGGCGTTCTTGATCACCGCCGAGCGGCTGGCTCGCATCACCACCAGCGTCATCTCCCGGACGACGGCCTCGAACCGGCTCTTGAGAACCGACATCAGGAACGGATCGACGCGGCGCGTTGGCGTCTCCGGGCGAATGACAGGTGAATCCATTTGATAAAGCCTTGCTCGTGGGGTTGAGTCAATCGACGGTCACGACGATGTTGCCTTGCGGGTCGACGCGCCCGCGATGCTTGTCCTTGAGGAAAGCGGTGAACGTCGTCGCCTCCACCAAACAGGGGCCGTTAAGCGCGGCTCCCGCGCCCAGCTGATCTAAGTCGTAGACCGGCAATTGGCTCGTCCGACGCGCTTCATGCAGAAAAACTGGCCGATGGGCTTTGGCGACGGGCGCCATCGCCTGGTTGGCCAGCCTGAAGTCCTTCCAGGCGTCCTGATTAACGCGCTTGCCCACCGCGCGCAGCTTCCAGTTGGTGAATTCAACGACGTCGCGATCGGATCTGATTGAATAGATGCGTTCGTGCATCTGATGGAACGCTTCGACAAGTCCTGGCAGTTTCGCCGTGTCGAGGCGCGCCTCATCGGCCTCGAAATGGACCTCAATCTCCCAGGACTGGTATTCGTAACGACCAAGAAAGGAGAATTCGAATCGCCGCAGGTCAGGCTCAACGCCGGCCTGTTCGAGGAATGCCTCGCCCGACACCTTCAACCGCGCCAGGATATCGGAGACGCCGGCGGCGTCGAAGCGCCGTGTCGAGGTCAGGAAAACCGCGCTTTCCTCGCGCGAGATATCCGAGATCAACCCGCCGAACGCGCTCAATCCGGCCATGAAGCGGGGAATCATGTAGCGTTTCAACCCCAATATGTCGGCCATCTCGGCGATGTGAATGGCGGTCGCGCCGCCACCGCAGACAAAGAAACTGTCGCGCGGGTTGATGCCTTCGCGAATGGTGATTTCCTCGATGGCACCGACCATGTTGTGGTTGCTGGTGGTCTGGATGGCGTAAGCCGCGTCGAGCAGCGAGATGCCGAGCCGCGTGGCGATTCCCGCGACCGCTTTCTCGGCCAGTTCGCGGCTTATCTTGATCCGCCCACCAAGAAAATAGTCCGGGTCAATGATGCCGAGCACGACATTGGCATCGGTAACAGTCGGCTCGGTACCCCCCGCCCCGTAGCATGCCGGCCCCGGCCGCGCGCCAGCGCTTTGGGGACCGACCCGCAGCAGGCCGCCATCGTCGACCCAAGCTATGGACCCGCCGCCGGCGCCAACCGATCTAACATCGACTTTCGCGATGCCCAGCGAATCGTCGTGGATCATGCTGTCCGGGGTCACGATGATCTGGTGGTCACGCAGAGCCGAGACGTCGAAGGTGGTGCCGCCCATGTCGCCGACGATGACATTGGCCTCGTCGCTGAGCGCCAGCGCGGCCATTGGCGCCAGCGTCGGCCCCGACATGACGCTGTAGATCGGCCGCCGCAGCATCTCGGCGGGAGGCATCATTCCGCCAACACAGTTGGCCAGCAGCAACTCGCCCTGAAAACCCGCCCGCGAAAGCGCTTGCCGCAATTCCTCGATATAGGTGCGCACGATGGGATTGATCGATGCGTCGATGGCGGCCGCGATGATGCGCTTGTACTCGCGCGACATCGGATTGACTTCGTGACTGAGGGTGACCGGAATCTCCGGCCATGCCTGCGCGATAATATCGTGCACCATCATTTCATGGATGGGATTGACGACCGACCAGAGCAAACCGACTGCTATCGCCTCGACGCCATAGCGCCGGAAGTCAGCGATCGCCGACTCGACATCGGATTTCGACAAAGGCGTGAGCTCCCGTCCGCGCGCATCGACGCGGCCCCGCGCCGTCTTCGTCAGGTGGCGCGGAACGTAAGGCTCGGGATAGTCGAGCCGCCACTGGAAGGCACCCTTGCGCGGCCCCTCGCGCAGGACAAGGATGTCTTGGTGTCCTTCGTTGAGGATCAGCCCTACCTTGACAGTTTTGCGCTCGACGAGCGCGTTGGTCGAAACGGTCGAGCCGTGCACGATCAGGTCGATCTCGGCCATGAACGTCGCGGGATCGAGCCCATATCCGGCGGCCGCGACGTGCAGCACATTGATGAATCCTTTCTCGAATTCGCCGGGCGTCGTCGGCGATTTGAAGATCGAGATCTTCCCACCGGGCTCGGAAACCAGGCAATCGGTGAAAGTTCCGCCGATGTCGATGCAGACTTGATATGCCATTTAAGGTCCGGAGCTGTTAGCGTTTCTTGTGATCGCGGCCGAGTATCAGGCTTGCCAGAATGATCAGGCCCAAAAGAACCTGCTGCAAATAGCCGTCGACCTGCATGAGATTCATGGCGTTGGAAATGACTGTGATGAACAGAGCACCGAGCAGAGCGGCGGTGACGCCTCCTTCTCCGCCGGTGAGGCGCACGCCACCAACCACGGCCGCCGCTATCGATTCCAGTGTCAGGTTGCCGCCGAGATTGGGCTCTCCCGATCCCGTGCGCGCGGTGAGCAGCATGGCGCCGATCGCGGCCAGCAGCGAGCAGACCACATAGTCGATCGCAACCACGCGTCCGGTCCGAACGCCCGCCGCCGTCGCCGCGCGAGGGTTAGCGCCGATCAGGTACAGGCCGCGGCCGAACACAGTGAAGCGCAGGACCAGGAACAGCAGCGAGAAACACAGCGCGGCGAACACGATGGGCACCGGGACGCCGATCAGCCGTCCCTCCGCCAGGGCGTCCGTGAAGGCCTCGGGAATGCCCGGCACGGGAAAGCCGTCGCTGACGGTAGATGCCAGCGCCATGACTATGTTTGCCATGCCGAGCGTCGTCACCAGTGGATTGATGCCGATACCAGCGATCAGGAAGCCGTTCAGCCCGCCGATCAGCAGGCCCACGCCGAGGCCGGCGGCGATTCCCCACAGGATCGGCATATCCCCGGTTCCGGTCATCACCATCGCCGATATGACGCTGACGAGCGAGACGGTAAAACCAAGCGACAGGTCGAAGCCCCGCGTCAGCAGCACCATGGTCTGCGCCATGGCGAAGAGCGCTAGATAGCTGGTCTGGATCGCCAGATTCCAGAGATTGCCGCTCGAGACAATGCGCGGATCGATCAGACCGAGAACCAGCAGAGCCAGGACTATGACGGCCGGCAGCCTGGCCTGCGTGGCAAGCTGTCGGATATCCGGGCGTGCGCGGTCAAGCACGACCGGAGCCGCGATGTCTGGTCGATCAGACATTGGCCCGCCTCCCCTGAACGATACGGTCGAAAGCCAGCGCGCCGATGAGCACGCTACCCAGCACCAGCGTCTGGAATTTGCTGTCGATCTGCGTGAGGTTCATCGCATTGGCGATGATCGCCAAACATAGCGCCGCCATTGCGACGTTCTCGGCACGGCCGGAACCGCCGCGCAGTGAAACGCCGCCGATCACCGCCGCGGCGATCGTCTCCAGTCCCAGCGTACCGCCGATCGTGGACTGGCCGGAGCCGATGCGGGCGGTGATCAGGACGCCGGTGAGCGCCGCCAGGAGACCGGACAGCACATAGGCGGTTATCAGTACACGGTGGGTGCGCACTCCCGACAGCCGGGCGGCGACGGCGTTGCCGCCGACAGCGTAGAAATGGCGCCCGAGCGCGGTCCGGCGCTGCAGAATGATGGCGATGACAATCACCGCTATCGCGAGCAGCAAGACCGGTGGCAGCCCAAGCACCCGCCCGCGCCCGATGGCGTCGACGAAGGCGTCGGAAACGCCGTATATCGGGATGCCCTGCGTGTAGTAGAGCGTAATCCCGGCGACGATCGACAACGACGCCAATGTCACCATGAAAGGTGACAGGGCGAGGCGCGCCACCAGCGCGCCGTTTATCAGGCCAACACAGGCGCCAGTGGCCAAAGCCAGCGCAACCGGCACCAGCAGTTGGACCCCTTGCGCCTCCGGCATCGCGGCCATCGCCGCAGCCGTGACCACGGACGCCAACGCCATGGTGGCGCCGACTGAAAGATCGAAGCCGCCCGTTGTCATGACGATCATCTGGCCGATCGCTGGAACCGCCAGGAAGGAAAAATTGCGCAGGACGTTGAGGATATTGAGGCGGTTCAGGAAACGCGGTTCGATGATCGCGGCCGCCGCTGCGACCGCGACCAGAAGCAGGATGACGATCCCGCCCGTTTCCAGAAAGCGTCGCCGCAGCGCGTCGGTGCTCATGCCGCCTCCATGGCGACGCTATCGGCGTCGAAATAGTGTCGTAGCACGGTGGCCTCGGTGATGCCGTCGGCTTTGAGTTCGGCGACTATGCGCCCTTCGCGCATGACATAGACGCGGTTGGCCAGGTGAACGAGCTCAGGCAGTTCGGACGATGACAGCAGAATCGCCGCGCCTTTCTCCACCAGGCTTTTCATAAGCCGGTAGACCTCGCTTTTTGCGCCGACGTCGATACCAACCGTGGGTTCGTCGAAAATATGAACCGTGACCGGCCGCATCAGACCCCGCGCCAGCACAAGTTTCTGCTGGTTACCGCCTGAAAAGGACGACGCCGCGCGTTCGGGCGCCATCGGTCGCAGACCCAGTGTCTTCAACGGCGCGGCTATCGCCCGGCGCTCACGCCAGGACTTGAGCAGTCCGCCGTGGGACAGTCTCGGATCATCCAGGGCGGCCATGGTCACGTTCTCGCGGCCCGGGCGGCTGAGGGCCAATCCTTCGGCGCCGCGATCGGCCGGATAATAACATAGTCCGGCACGCAACATGCTGTGCGGCGCGGGTGCTCGAACCGCCGCGCCATGAAGTTCGATCTCACCGGACGTCACCCGCTCCAGGCCGAACACGGCCCGGCAAAGTTCGCTGCGGCCGCAGCCAACCAGGCCGGCCAGCCCGACGATTTCTCCAGCCCTGACCGTAATGGAGGCATCGACTACGGTGCTGGACACATTCAGTCTTCTAGTCGCCAGCACGATCTCGGCGGGGCTTTGGCTGATTGAGGGGTACAGTTTTTCCACCGGCTGGCCGACCATCATCTCGATGAGCTCCGCATCGGAGGCCGCGGCGATGGCCAGGGTGCCGATCTTGCGCCCTCCTCGCAAAACCGTGACGCGGTCCGCCAGCCGCCTTATCTCCGCCATGCGATGCGAGACATAGATGATGCCAACGCCACGCGCCTTGAGGCCGGCGATAGCGGCGAAGAGTTTTTCCGCTTCGCCGTCGGTAAGCGACGCGGTCGGTTCGTCGAGGATGAGAATCTTCGCGTTCGAGAGCATGCCCTTGGCAATCTCGACCATCTGCTTCTGCGCACGGGTCAGCGTTTCGATCTTGCTGTCCAGCTGTACGTGAAAGCCTATTTCGCAGAAGCGTTCCTCCGCGCGGGCGCGCATCGCGCGGCGGTTCAGGAAAAGCCTTCCTTTCAACTCGCGTCCGAGAAACAGGTTCTCCTCGACCGTGAGGTCCGGGACGAGACTGAATTCCTGGAACACCGCCGCGACCCCGGCATCGCGCGATTTCTGAGGGGTAAGCGCGGGAATAGCTTCGCCGTCGATACGGCACGAGCCCTCGGTCCAACCGTAGGTTCCCGCTATCAGATTGATAAGCGTCGACTTGCCGGCGCCGTTTTCGCCGAGAAGGGCATGGACCTCCCCGCTCAGCAGCGTGAAATCAACGCCATCAAGCGCGACCACGCCCCCGAAACGCTTGGTCATTCCCGTAAGTTCAAGCATCGTTGACACCACCGACATCGAAGCAAAAAGGGCGGCCGGCTGAGGCCCGCCGCCCATTGAAGATGCGACTATTGTACCGAAAATTCAGGCTTCCACCCATCGGGCGCGAAAATCTGTGTCGGGTCGATCTTGTCGATGTTGTCCTTGGTCACAATGCCCGGTGCGACCAGCAGAACCTTCTCATAGTCCTTCTTTTCCAAGGCACGCACCGCGAGGTCTACACTGATGCGCCCCATCATTACCGGATATTCGGCGGCGAAGCCAAGCACCTTGCCTTCCTTCACCAGCTTCATCATCGTCTGGTTCTCATAGGACGACATGATGACGACATCGTCACGGCCGGCGTCGGCGACGGCGCTGACGGCGGCCTCCGCAGCCGCGGCCCCACCCCAGATGACGTTGAGGTCGGGATAGGTCTGCAGGGCATCCTCGACGAGGCGTAGGCTCTGCGGAACCCCGGGCTCACCATAGAGCTCGGCCGCGAGCTTGATGTTTCCGGTTTTGGTGCTGTCGCGGAAGCCCGCCATGTAGCTCTCCGCCCAACCCGAACCCTGCGGGCCCGGCAGGCCGATTGCGGTGGTCTTTTTATCGCCGAGGTACTTCTTGAGGTATTCACCTTCCTGGAAACCCTTCTGGTAGGTGTCGGGGGTGATGCGCGCGGTGATCGGGGTTTCGAGAATGGGGTTGGCGACAGCGATCTGGACCAGGCCCTTGGCTGTGCCTTCCTTCAGCTTGGCGGCAAGACCTGCCTCCGAGATGGCGGCGACGAGGATGCCCTGAGCGCCAGACGCCACGCAGTCATCATATTGCGACAGCTGCTTGGGCAGCGCGTCGTAGCCCCCGGCCTGCAACACCGTCACCTTGACACCAAGGCGCTTTGCTTCTTCCACTATGCCATAGTCGACCGAGACCCAGTAGCTGTCCTTGAGATGCGGAAACAAAACGCACAGGTTCCAGGGCTTCTCCGCCTTCTCCAGCGGGACGTAGTCTATGGTCTCCACTTTCTTCAGATCGCCGCCCTTGGCCGCGTTGATCTTAAAGGGCCACCAGTCCTTGGCCTGGGCGGCATTGGGCAGGACGGCTACACCCGACAGGAAAGCCGCAGCGAGGACGGATTGGAAAGCGCGTTTTTTGGTCATGTAATTCCCCTTTTTCTATGTGGTTCCCCGGGTCCGGGAGCCGGCGATTTCGCCGGCTCCCCCAGTCTGCCTTGGGAGCAGAAGATTTGCTGATGCGTCGAAGTCACCGTCTAGGCGCGGGCGCCTTCCGGTCCGTCCGCGCTATTGCTCATTCACGGCGCCAGACTACTACTTATAAGTTATAAGTCAATAGGGCTTTCATTAGCTGATGCTGTTTTCAGCCCGGTCGGGGGTCTTCAATCCCGATTTCGCCGCTGCCGGCCGGCATCACGACGCCGTAGACGAGGCCGGAGAAAACTAGCGGTTCTGTCGACGGCGCGGCGCTTGAGGACCGTCGTCCACGTTGCTAATCATCGTTTCCGTTTGATGTGGTGCATTGGCCCAGAAGCGAGCCGCCGAAAACCGAGCGGTCGCAAATGCGTAATGGAGTGAATTGGAATGATCATCGTAACAGGTGCCACGCACGGGATAGGGCGGGCCTGCGTGGAGAAACTTGCGTCTGCCGGTTCCAGAGTGGTGGCCACCGGCCGAGATGCAGAAGCGGGCGCGATGCTCGAACGCGCCAATCACGGCGTCACGTTCGTCACCGGTGACGTCATACGTGAAGACCATTGCCGCAGTGTCATCGACCGCGCGCTTGAACTTGGCGACGGTCGGCTCGCGGGCCTCGTGAACAACGCCGGCATGTCGAAGCGCATTGCCTTCGCCTCCGCCACACAGGACGATTGGGATGAGGTCCTGGCTGTCAATGCACGCAGCGCCTTTTTCTTCATCCGCCATGCGCTCGAAGGCTTGCGGCACGGGAGGGGTTCAGTCGTCAATATCGCCAGCATTGCCGGAAAGACGGGCGAAGAAGGGCTCGCCGCCTACTGCGCCTCGAAGGCTGCGGTCATCGGCCTTACGCAGGCGCTCGCGCTGGAATTCGGCGAGGAGGTCCGCTTCAACGCTGTCTGCCCCGGCCAGATCGAAACGCGCATGATGGGCGGGATCATAAGCAATCCACTGCGCAAGAAGCAGCTCGAACTGCGAATCCCTGCCAACCGCTTCGGTGCCCCTGAAGAGGTCGCGGATGTCGTCGCTTGGTTGCTTTCGGATCAATCGACCTACGTCAACGGCACGGTGGTGACTGTAGACGGCGGGGAAACGGCCGGCCTGCGTACGCCGCGTGTCGCACAGGTCGATGGTGCTTAGAGGGCGTTCAGCTCAGTGGGAGCCGCGCTCCTCGAAATAGCGCAGAATCGGCGAGCCCCGCTTGATGTCGTTCTCGATCGCCTCGCGAGCCTTCTTTTTGTTGCCAGCCCTCAATGCCTCGATGAGATGGTCATGTTCATCCGCGCCGGTATAACCACGCGGAATTTCCCGGTAGTAGACGTTGAGGATTGGACCCATCGAGGCCCACATGCTTTCGATCTGTCCGATCAACATCGGCATACGCGACAGGCGGTAGACGCCGAAGTGAAAAGCGCGATTGGAGGATCGCGTTTCCTCGAGATTGCCGGCCTTTTCGCTTTTTACGAATGAGACGCGGAAGCTCTCAAGCTGTTCGAGATCGGCGGGGGTGACATGGTCGACAGCGTGTTCTGTCGCCAGCCCTTCAAGCGCCGTGCGGATCAGCTTGATCTGGATGTAGCGGGCGCGGCTGAGGTCCGGCACCGCAACGAACCTGCCAGAGCGCAATTCGAGCGCCTGCTCGCTGACGAGCCGCAGACAAGCTTCACGCACCGGCGTAATGCTGGTTCCGAGCTGCTCTGCAATATCCTGCATGAGGAGGCGATCGCCCGGTGCGAAATTGCCGATGATCAAGCCTTCCCGCACCTTGTTGTAAATCCGGGCGGAGAGGCTACCCACCTCACCGGGCTGCATCTCCAAAACGCCCATCGGAATTCTCCTCGTCTCTGTCCGGGGCCGGGGTTCAAACAACGGCTGAAGAAAGCGCCCCCAATGTCGAAATCGTCACGCTGTCCGATCAGGCGGGCGGGGGTTGAAGTACACGCATTTCACAAAATGACAACAATTATAAGATATCATTGGGGGCCAAATATAGTTTTTAGTGCGCGCGCTCCAAGTCAATTTTATAATAACGTATTGTAAAACGAGTAACGCTTTTATTGCCGATCGTGAAATGATTGTTGCAGGAATATGAACGTCAAGTAACCGGGAGGGTCCTGGCAATCAGATGGACAACAGAGGCGGGGTAGGAGCGGAGCCATGCCGTCGAGCGTTTGTATGAGATGATGTGGAGATGATGGGTGTACTAAAGGAGCATTGCGGCACTCTGCAATCTGTTAAAATTTCATTCTCTTTGACGGGCAATTTAACAACTTTTAACTTTTAATTACTCGATTTTAGAGCTTATTTTCGACTACTACAGCGGCTCCAACCCGGGCAAGCGGGTTAACCGAAAACCAATTTGCTGGTGCTTGTTGAGGATGCGACGGGCGTTGGCGGCGTGCACGCACGTGTGCGCCGGAAAAAACGGTTCCCCAACCGGAGATTGACATGGACTATGTGCAATATTTCGCCGAACGTATCGAACAACTCAAAGGCTGCGGCGACTATCGTGAATTTGCCGATCTGGAGCGTCAGTCTGGCAACTTCCCTAAGGCCTGGCTCAATGGGCCTGACGGCCGAAAAGAGGTTACCATTTGGTGCACTAACGATTATCTTGGCATGGGGCAGCACCCCAAAGTGCTGTCGGCGATGAAGCGCGCCATCGATGCCAACGGCGCAGGATCGGGTGGATCCCGCAACATTGGTGGCACCAATCATTATCATGTCCTGCTCGAGCGGGAGCTTGCGGATTTTCACGATAAGGAAGCAGGATTGATTTTTGTTTCCGGCTTCAGCTCGAACGATTCATCATTGAGTACATTAGCATCGTTGATGCCGAACACAGTTATATTTTCCGACGCGCACAACCATGCCTCGATTATCAGTGGATGCCGCAACAGCCGGGCGGAAAAGCGCGTCTTCCGGCATAATAATGTTGTGCATCTGAGGGAACTTCTGGGCAGTGTAGACCCTGCAAGACCCAAGATCGTTGTTTTTGAATCAGTGTATTCAATGGATGGTGACATCTCGCCGATCAAAGATATCTGTGACGCGGCGGACGAATTTGGCGCAATGACGTTTCTGGATGAAGTTCACGCGTCGGGGTTGTACGGTCCGGAAGGCGCCGGTATTGCCGCGGAACGTGGCATCATGAGTCGTCCAACCATCATCGAAGGGACGCTTGGTAAAGCGTTCGGCTCGATGGGCGGCTATGTGACCGGACCGGCTTCCATTGTTGATAGCATACGAAGCTTCTCGACTGGTTTCATTTTCACCACGGCGCTTGCGCCAGCGGTGGCGGCGGGTGCGCTGGCTGCGCTCCGCCATCTTCGCGGCTCAGATTCTGAACGAATTGCTCTACGTCGCCAAACAAACCTTTTAATGGGATTGCTGAAACAGGCGGGCATCCCGGTCATGCCGACTGAAAGCCACATCGTTCCCCTGCTGATCGGTGATCCATCCCGTTGCAAGGAAGCCTCCCGTCAGCTTTTGGATCAGCACGGGATATACCTTCAGCCAATTCTAGCGCCGAGTGTTCCGGCGGGAACCGAACGCTTTAGGGTGACGGTTACGCCCGCCCATAGCACGACAGATATTCGTACGTTTGTCGATGCGCTCAGCCAGGTTCTCCTGCGGGACAATCTTGCCAAGGTTGCTTGAGTCGTAAAGCAGCGGACGATAGGCGGCGCGGCCTCAGTCCTGACGGTGCCAGCCGGACAGACCCCAGTGGTTGAGCGCATTTTGAAGAATAAACCCGGGAGCGCACACGCAATGCTACGGCTACGGCGACGGCGGCGTCCATCCCGTCGATGAGATGTTGGATCGTAGGCCATTAAAGAGCTGATATCCGCTAGACGTACCTCTGCACAGAGGATTGGGCGGGTTGAAGAGTGGGCAGGCTGTTGATGAACTGTGGCGGCAGCTGGGTGATGACGCAGGCACGCATGGAGGACGATGCGGCCTGCGTGCTGGTCGTCATTGGCGCGATGCCGGAAGGCCGGAAGGAGCTGATCGGCTTCCTTGTGGTGTGCGTGAGAGCACCCAGAGCTTGCGCGAGTTGCTAGTCGGCCTGAAGGCGCGCGGACTTTCCATCGCCCCGGAGATCGCTGTGGGCGACGGCGCGCTCGGCTTCTGGAAAGCCCTCGAGGAGGTCTTTCCTGCAACCCGTCACCAGCGATTCTGGCAGGACAAGCTCGTCAATATCTTCGACAAAGTGCCGAAATCGGTGCAGCAGAACATGAAATCCGATCTGCGGAAATCGGTGACACCGAAGTAGTGCTGCATGTCTCGTTCAGCCGACGCTCGACCGTTGATTGGCTATAGGCCCACATGAAGGCAAGGTACTGGCCATGCTTTTCGGGGGGGCCCAGTTGGGGGCTGCCCGTCAAGTAGTGGATTTATCTTTTGATTCACCCGGAACCTGGCAATCAAAAGAGATGGGTCTGGAGGCAGCGCTCATAAGAGCCGTGCCCCGGGCGCGGAGCGCAAGCTCACGGGCAAGCAAAAAAGCCTAAGACGCTAGCTGGCTTTGATTGTAGGCCCGCAAGATCACAGCTCCCTTGAAAGGGGGCACCCCTCCGATGTGCAATGAGGCCCTCCTGCGACACCGCCGGTAACCAAAGCGTTGCAACAGATCCTTCAAATCAATTTACAAGGTCTTTACGACCGCCAGTCGTTGACAATGGTACGTTCACCGCAAGTCTGAGGTCAGGCACGGCCGAAAAAGTCGATCCCGATTGCGCTCGGACCGCCGCACAGCACGCAACATCGGAAGTAACAGAAAATGGTAAGAAGAGCACTCATCTTGGTTGAAGGCCATAGGGGTATTGGTCTGCTATACGTCCAAGCAGCTCAGCGTCTTGGTCTTCATCCAATTACTCTGTCAGCCGATCCAGCTCGGTACGCCTATCTTGCGACAGAAGGAATTGAGGCAATCCGTGTCGATACTGACAATTTCGAGGCGTTGATCCGCGAATGTTCCCGGCTGCGTGCGACCTACGACATTGCTGGCATTACTGGCTTTGCAGGGGACCACGAGTCGGTCTATGCGACAGTTGGCAAGCTCTGCCAACATTTCGATCTCCCGGGACCGAATCCTAAATCGATTGAACGATGCGGCGACAAATTCACTCAACGTCAGCTCCTCGCGCAGGCCGGCGTTCCAATACCTGCCTATCGGTTGGCCACGAATGCGGCCGAGGTAGAAAGCTCGGCTGCGGAGATCGGCCTGCCGGTGATTGTTAAGCCAGCCGCGGGCAGCGGCAGCTGCGGTGTCCGATTGTGCCGAAAGCTCGATGAGTTGGCCGAACATATGACCTATCTGTTGGGCGGAAAGCATATATGGCGGACTACGCCGAGAATACTCGTCGAAGAATTCGCACAAGGCCCGTTCTATAGCACTAATATAATGGGAAATGAGGTCGTTGGGATTTGCACCAATGACTTTGGTCCCCTCCCGCATTTCGTCATTCGCGAATGCACTTATCCCGCCCTGCTGACGGATGACGAGCAGAAGCGCCTGGCCGACGTTTCGCTGAGCTGTTTGCGAGCTCTCGGCCTTGGCTGGGGGCCAACGAACATTGAACTCCGGTGGACGATGCGTGGCCCGGTCGTCATTGAAGTCAATCCGCGCCTAGGTGGCATGCCCGATCCTCAACTGGTTCAATTGGCTTACGGTCTCGATCTCGTCATCGAGCACATCAAGCTTGTCATTGGCGAGGAATGGAACCTGCGCAAAAGGCATTCGCACACTGCGGCCGCGCGGTTCCTACTTCCCGATCAAGATGGCATCCTCGACTGGATCGGTGGCGACACTCAAGCGGCTGCTATACCAGGTGTCGCCGAGGTCAAATTGAATGTTGAACCCAAGACGCCGATCGTCAGGAAGGGCGATTTCCGAGATTGGATCGGACATGTCATTGTCACTTCACCTAGCCTTGCTGAAACGGAGGGTGCCCTTCAGCGCGCCGTCGACTTGATCGATTGGTCGATCACCCCTTTTCCGGCCGTTGGTGAATAACATGTCTATCCCTATGCTATATCGGCAAGGACCACCACGTGGCAAAGAGTGGTGCGAGAGAATGGAAGTGCCGCCGCGAGGCCCTAACATTCGTCTCTCCTCATTTGCCGTGCACCGCTAGGCCCAGACGATATATTGCGTCTACAATACATTTCCGCTGCTCTTCACGCGAACCTCAAATTACTTGCCTGCGATCTGCTGCGTCCGCCCTGAGCCAGAAGGGCATTCTGGTAAGATCATCGGGCATGATGAAGCTGATTGCGCCTTTGGCACCATCCCCGAGGGTTGGCCGACGTCATCAGCCGTGTATGCTGGCTCGATGGTGACTGAACGTTTCGATATAGAGAGCGGCCCCGACGGAACCTGGTCGGTGATCGACATCAAGACCGGGCTTCCCTACCAAGAAGTGGCCTGATTAGCCGCGACCCGAATACTTATTCGTCGTTGTCTCCGTCATCGTTTTCATCGTCCGGTCGGTTCCCAGCTGCATCCTGCTCGTCGACGTACGCCTGGCAGCCTTCGTTGAAAGATTGGCTGTCTCCATCGCAATCGCGTTCGTCAGTAATGTCGTTCCTTGCCGCCCAATCGTAGCCGGCCTCATGTCCGGAGCAATCATCAGTACACTCGTAGCCACGGAACGTCTCTTGTGCCGCTGCCGGAATAGCGAGCGAGCCGACCAGCGTTAGGGCACCTACCGCCGCAAGAATTCTGATCATCAAAAGGCACTCCTATCGCAAGCCATGGTGCCGCATATTTTGCGAGGATGGCGAAGATGAGGCTGGCAGCGTCCAGGCTCGTTCTGCCAAGGTGACGTGGGAGCTTCTGCGACCCCGATGCAGTGATGCAAAGGGCTCAGTGGCGATCCCCAACTGCCGAACTCGAAGCTCGCATCAGTCGGGAAATTCGCCTGCGGGCATCTTTGCTCGGCTTGCCGCCGAGCGAGATAGCCAAAGCGAGAGAGATTCAATTTAGAAACCACCCTCCTTAACTTGCGATGACCTCCGCGTAAGCATCCTATTTATGTCAACAAGGTCTAAGCTAATCTTCGCTGCATCAGTAGAGCTGCCGGCAGTGATCGGCGAGCCGCGCTCGATCTCCCTCGAACTTCACGGCGGCTTATACCGTCATTGTAAAGGCGTTCACTTTGAGCAGTCAGCGATCGCAAAAATAGAGCTCCGCAAGCGAGATGCCCCGCCATCCGTCAGGGCAGGGACAGCCGACCCTTTGATGAGTTCATCGTCGGAAAAAGAAGCTTGCCGACTGATCCCGCCTACGGGTCACCTCGGTCGGCCGCTCAATGGCAAGCTTGGTGCGAGGTGGAAGCTCTCCCACATGCAATTCGAGGAGGCGCTGGTCCAGCTCCTTGTCCGCCCCTGTGAGGCGATGGTTCAGGCGAAGGTAGTCCATCCAGGTCGGCGTGCGGAATGTCTCTGTCCAATGCAACGGCTCCTGCAGATCGCGCTGAAGGTTCCAGTGCCGAGCGCCGACCCGGCTTTGCACCCGGCGTCGTTCCCGCATGGGGTCCAGGAAAGCTTCGACGTTCGGCTCAGGTATTGAGTATTCGATCTTGACGACGATCGGGCCGCTTCTCGATTTCAGGTCGAGGGCGAGGTGTGGCGTTTCGAAGCCAAGAGAATCCTGGTCGGAGTCTTTCCATTGACGATAGTTCTCGGCCACCACGCGCCATAGCCAGCTGCCGGCCGCAATGCCGCCCGAGGAAAGGGCAGAGTAGATCGAGAGCGTGCGACCAACGACCCAGCGTGGGCTCGACAATTGCACGCTGACGTCTAGCCCCGTCCAGGTGACGACCCAGCCTGCGCCGCCCAGCGTCAAGGCAATAGCCGCCACGACCAGCGAAGACGTGGAAGCAAGAGCCAAGCAGCAGGCGGCGCAGGCGATGCATGCCAGTGTTGTCAGCCGCTCCTGCGACAGCGACCGTCTCAGCGCGTTGTTGGAAATGCCGGCGCACAAGGCGCCGGCGCCAAATCCGGCCATCAGGGTGCCATAAGCAATCGGGCCTCCTCCCAGCTGATCACGGGCGACCAGGGGGAGCAGCGCTAGGATCGAGATGCTCGTCAGCCCAAATAGGGTTCCCCGCGCGATTGCCGCCTTGATCTCTCCCGACAGCGCCGTGAAGCGCGCTCCGTCATGAATGGCCGTGCCCATTGGCTCACGGGGAAGAGGCGAAGAGCGACCGCTCCATTTGCAGAGGCCAATAGCCCACAGCATCGCGAAATAGGTCAGCGTCGCCACGGCGAAAGCCGTCAGTGGTCCGAACGAGGCGACAACGACGCCGCCGAGCGCCGGACCGATGCTTCGCATGGCGTTGTAGCCGACCGAGATCAGCGTGACCGCGGCCGGAACTTCGCGCTTTCGCAGGATGTCGCCAACCGAGGCGTGCCAGGCCGGATCAGTGAAGGCAGCGCCACATCCGGCCAGGCAGCTGAAGGCGAGGATCATCCACGGGATTGTAAACCCCCAGTCCGACAAGAGCAGTCAGCATGATCGACGAGGACACTATCACGCACAGCCGAGCGCCATGACATTGCGGCGGCTGAAATTGTCCGCAATCGCCCCGGCGAAGATCGAAAGGATGAATACGGGCAACGTCGTGGAGGTCTGCACCAAGGCGACCATTACGTCCGAAGTCGAAATGGTTGCCATCAGCCAGCTGATCGCAACGGTCTGCATCAGCCAGCCCAGGCTGGACACCTGTGCGGCAAGCCAGATCGCACGAAAGGTGGGGTTCTCCAGCGGTGCAAACGTCGCCGACGAAACCGAAGCCGCGTCATTGGGCCGAGCCTCTCTTTTCGTGGACAGATCAAGCTGGAGATTTCTCCTTTGGCGCACTTGCCTATGGAGAGTGGCAGGATCAGGGCATTATAGGTGCCGAGCCCAAGTAATTTTCGATGGCTGTTTCAAAGCCAAAACGAAACCGTTCTGCTGGAAAGACCTGGCCATCCATAGCCAAAGCGCCTCAGCGGCCCAATCGATCGGTTCTGCTGGAAGGTTTGAGCGGTGGCGATGTACCATTTCATGCGCCTATGGCTCGCGCCGCGCTTTGAGAAGACGGTGTTGAGGGGAGATCTGACGCAACTTTCGTTGCGTTCTGTGGCTGCCTTCATTAATCAAGCTGAACTTCGCAGAAGCCATCAAATCAGGAGCATTGCGTGACAGAAGAAGCCGAGGACAATACCGACGCCCTCATCGAGCTTACCGCCGACGTCGTATCTGCCTACGTTTCGAACAATCCAGTCCCCGTGGGCGAGCTTCCGGCCCTGATCGACCAAGTGCATGCCGCGCTGAAGGGCACGATCGGCGGCCCCCTCGCGAAGCCTGAAGCCCGCCGGCCTGCCGTTCCCATCAGGAAGTCGGTCACGCCCGACTACATCATCAGCCTGGAGGACGGAAAAAAGTTCAAGTCGCTGAAGCGGCATCTCGCGACCCACTATGGCCTTGCGCCCGACGAATACCGCGCCAAGTGGGGCCTGCCGGCAGACTATCCGATGGTAGCCCCGAATTATGCCGCGGCGCGCTCTGCTTTAGCCAAGACCATGGGCCTCGGTAGAAAGCCTGGTCAGACCGAACAGGCTGTACCTGCAAAGAGGGCCGGCAAAAACGGCGCGGCTTGAGCGTTGTTCGGGCGCGCTGACCGAAAGGCCGGGAGAACCCCGCCTTTCGCTCCGAACGGTCCGGTTTTAAGACGTACAGGCTCGCCGTCGGTTGCTCCTACGCATGCGCAAGAGGCAGTCAGCTTACTTTGCTGAGATTGCCGGCTGAGGATTTCCCGGTGCGGCGGTCCTGCTCGATCTCGTAATTGACCTTTTGGCCGTCAGCGAGCGTCGAAAGACCCGCACGCTCCACAGCGGAAATGTGGACAAAAACGTCCGGGCCACCCCCATCGGGTTGGATGAACCCGAAGCCCTTCGTGCTGTTGAACCACTTCACAGTTCCTGTCGCCATTCATTTTTCCTTTGCAACGATTGCAGCGGAGGTTGGCTTATCGCCAACCCGGTTAACGTTGAGACCGGGAGATAGGCGCAGCAAAATCAAGAAATCGCAAGACCCCCCGATCGTGGAAAATCGATTGCCGCGTTCGGATGCGCCCAAACGGGAGTTTGCGCGCGAGGATGTCTGCGAGCGACAGAGCCTTGGCCTTCGTGATCGCGCTCTATGAGCTCTCGATCTCCCTCCTTTTCTGGCGTTAGCCACCGCGGGTGTCGCGTTTGGCATAGATTTGTGCAAGTGCGAAGAACAAAAAGGACCCTACGGGTACGCGGTTGACGCGCGGCCCAGCATAGTCCACCTTCATTCAATCGGTTTAATAGCGTGGCGCGCGGCCACGCCCCAGAACATGCACGACCAGGCAACACAAACCAAAAAGAGCAGCGCCTCCCGGAAGGGCCGCGACATCAATGTGGACTTGATCGCGGTGGTCGCTGCCGTGACCGACCGAGAGCCGTGCGTGCTCACCGTCGGGCAGCGGGATGCGCTGCCCTCCGGTCCGTTCGAGCTCAGTCACCGTTCGCTGCAGTCGGGGCTGAGGGGCTGGGTCGAACAACAAACAGGCCACCCGCTGGGCTACATCGAGCAGCTCTATACGTTCGCCGACCGCGACCGGATCAGCGCCGCGCGCGAGCAGCGCAACATCTCCATCAGCTATCTCGCGCTGACCCGGCAGGAAGCTATGGCGGTGCCGGGCAAGTCCCACTGGAAAAGCTGGTATGAGTATTTTCCCTTGGAAGACCATCGATCCGGCACGCCGGAGGCGCTGAATGTCTTGCGGCCGCGCCTGATTGCCTGGGCGAAGGGCGCCAGCAACGCTGCCGCGCGGCGCGAACGCCGACAACGCGCCGCGATTGCCTTCGCCTTCGACGGCCGTGCCTGGAACGAAGACCTCACTCTCCAGCGCTACGAGCTGCTCTATGAGGCCGCGCTGGTCGAAGAGGCCGGTGGCGGGCCGGAAACAACTCTCCCGGCGGTCGTGTCGGGCAAGGCGATGGTCGCCGACCATCGCCGTATCTTGGCGACAGGGATCGCGCGGCTGCGCTCCAAGATCAAATACCGGCCGGTGGTGTTCGAGCTCATGCGGCCGACCTTCACGCTGCTCCAGCTGCAGCGAACCGTCGAGGCCCTTGCTGGCAGGCTCATCAACAAGCCGAACTTCCGCAGGCTTGTCGAGCAGCAGGAGCTGGTCGAGGAGACCGGCGAGACGTCCCTCGATACGGGCGGCCGGCCGGCAAAGCTCTATCGCTTCCGCCGCGACGTCCTCGACGACAGGGCTGTTGCTGGGACAAAATTGCCACTGACGCGGGCTTGACAGCGTTATAGTCACCGTAGATATAAACCGCTTATTGTCACTCGGAATATAAGCGGAGGCGCGGATGATTGGCGCGTTACCTACGGCCGCGTCGCTTTATGAGCGCGTCCGGCGGGTGATCCCGTCGATCGAATGGCCGGCGTTTGCCGATGACATCGACGCCATCCTGGCGCTGAAGCGCGAGCGCAACGCCGTCATCCTGGCGCACAACTACCAGACCCCAGAAATCTTCCATTGCGTGGCCGACATCGTCGGCGACAGCCTGGCGCTCGCCCGCGAGGCCATGACGGTCGAGGCTGAAGTGATCGTGCTCGCTGGCGTGCATTTCATGGCGGAAACCGCCAAGCTTCTCAATCCCGGCAAGACCGTGCTCATTCCAGATCTTGCCGCCGGCTGTTCTCTGGCCGACTCGATCACGGCCGAGGACGTGCGCCTGATGCGGCAGCGCTATCCCGGTGTTCCGGTCATCACCTACGTCAACACGTCCGCGGCCGTGAAGGCAGAGTCCGACATCTGCTGCACCTCCGGCAATGCGCTCGCAGTGGTGAAATCGCTCGGCGCGCCGCGCGTGATCATGCTGCCCGACGAATATCTGGCAAAGAACATCGCAGCGCAGACAAAGGTCGAGATTATAGCCTGGAAGGGACGCTGCGAAGTACATGAACGCTTCACGGGGGCCGACATTCGCGAACTGCGGGACGCGCATCCGGGCGTCATCGTGCTTGCGCATCCCGAATGTCCGCCGGAGGTCGTTGCCGAAGCCGATTTCGCCGGCTCGACGGCGGCCATGTCCGACTATGTCGGGCGGCATAAACCGGCGCGTGTGGTGTTGATGACGGAATGCTCGATGAGCGACAACGTCGCGGTCGAGCATCCGGACGTGGATTTCGTGCGCCCATGCAATCTCTGCCCGCACATGAAGCGCATCACGCTCGCCAAGATCCGGACCGCGCTCGAGGAAAACCGTCACATCGTCACGATCGATCCGCGTGTCGCTGAGCGGGGCCGCTGGGCCGTCGAGCGCATGCTCTTCGTATGACGCCGGACATCCATGACATTCGCGGGGCGCCTGTCATCATCGGCGCGGGCCTCGCCGGCCTGATGACGGCGCTTCATCTGGCGCCGCAGCCGGTCATCCTTCTCTCCAGCACGCCACTTGGAACGGATGCCTCGAGCACGCTCGCTCAGGGCGGGGTCGCAGCCAGCCTCGGGGAGGACGACAGTCCCGAGCTGCACCTCGCCGATACGCTTGCCGCCGGCGATGGTCTTTGCGACGAAGCGGTGGCCAGGCGGGTTGTCGAGGCCCTACCCTCAGCCATCGACCGCCTCATTCGTCTAGGTGCTCCCTTCGACCGCGCATTGGACGGGAAGCTGCGGCTTGGCCTGGAGGCGGCCCATTCGCGACGCAGAATCGTGCACGCCGCGGGCGACGCCACTGGCCGCGAGCTGTTCCGGGCGCTGCTGGCCGTGGCGCGGCGGACGCGTTCGATCACGATCATGGAAGGCATGACAGCCCATCGCCTCGTCGTCGCGGAGGGCAGCATTGTCGGACTTTTGGGGGTCCTACACACAGGAGTCCTCGCATTGCCCACGCGGCGCGTGGTTCTGGCGACGGGCGGTATCGGCGGCCTCTTTCACGACACAACGAACCCGCTTTCCTCCAACGGGCACGGCCTGGCACTCGCCGCCTGCGCCGGCGCGGAGCTCGCCGATCTCGAATTCGTGCAGTTTCACCCGACCGCACTCGATACTTCGCGCCGGCCGATGCCGCTTGTCAGTGAAGCGGTGCGCGGCGAAGGCGCGGTGCTGGTGGATGAGCATGGCCATCGCTTCCTTGCCGACACGCCCGGCGCCGAGCTCGCATCGCGCGATGTGGTGGCGCGGGCGATCTCCGATCAACTCGCCTGCGGGCATCGTGTGTATCTCGACGCCCGGCAATGCCTCGGCCTAAAATTCGCAAAACGTTTCCCGGCGATCGATGCGGCTTGCAAGCAGGCCGGCATCGATCCGGCCATGGAGCCGATCCCGGTGCGTCCTGCGGCTCACTATCACATGGGCGGCGTGGCGGTTGACTCGGAAGGGCGCAGTTCCGTCTCCGGCCTGTGGGCATGCGGCGAAGTCGCATGCACCGGACTGCATGGCGCCAACCGGCTCGCCAGCAACTCGCTGGCCGAAGCGGTTGTGACAGCTGCCTGGGTTGCTAAAAGCGTCGCCGGCACTTGCGCGGGCTGGCAGTGGCCCAGGCTACCCGCAATCGTTCCACTGGGACCCGACCCTTCGTCTATACGCGAACGCGCCTCCAATGCGCTTGGCATTGTCCGCAATGGCAAGGCGATGCGCGAAGCGGTCGCTAACTTGCTGCCGATCGCCGTCAGCGAGACGGCGGCGGCCGACCCGGCGCTGGTTGCGCTGTTGATCGCGATCGCGGCATTGCGGCGCGAGGAAAGCCGCGGATCCCATTACCGATCCGATTTTCCCGGGCGCCATGCGAACGCCCTTCCCTCGCGACTGACGCTGTGCACAGGCTTTGAGAATGCCGTCGCGCTCAACTGGCACGCATCCGAACGGAGCTGTTGATATGACTTCCCTTGCACCGCTTCCGCAGATCATCATGGAGCCGATTGTCCGCAATGCCCTTCTGGAAGATCTGGGCAGAGCCGGCGACTTAACGAGCGATGCGATCATCCCTGCCGATTGCAAGACGACGTTTGCGTTGAATGCCCGGCAGGCTGGCGTTGTTGCCGGGCTCGATCTGGTCATGTTTGCCTTTCTGCTGATCGATCCCGGGATCAGCATGCAGTTGCGGTGTCCCGAGGGTGGCAAAGTGTCAGTCGGCGAAACCATCGCCATCGTAAACGGGCCGGCGCGCAGCCTGCTGACGGCCGAGCGGACAGCGCTCAATTTTCTTTGCAAGCTGAGCGGCATCGCAACGGCCACGGCCTCGCTCGTAACCGCGGTGCGCGGCCATAACGCAAAGATCGTGTGCACGCGAAAGACGACGCCGGGCCTGCGTGCGCTGGAGAAATACGCCGTGCGCGCCGGCGGCGGCGCCAATCACCGCTTCGCGCTCGACGACGCCGTGCTCATCAAGGACAACCACATCGCCATTGCCGGCGATATCCGCACTGCAATCGAGCGGGCGCGCGGCGCCGTTGGCCACATGGTCAAGATCGAGGTC
Organism: Mesorhizobium sp. WSM2561; assembly: GCF_000513915.1. Classification (NCBI taxonomy): domain Bacteria; kingdom Pseudomonadati; phylum Pseudomonadota; class Alphaproteobacteria; order Hyphomicrobiales; family Phyllobacteriaceae; genus Mesorhizobium; species Mesorhizobium sp. WSM2561. The sequence continues at coordinate 17,617 of NZ_AZUX01000048.1, read as the reverse complement.
GAGGTCGACACGCTGGAACAGCTCGAGATGGCGCTCCAGGCGAGCGTCGACGCCGTCCTCCTCGACAACATGTCGGTCGAGGAGCTTTCCCAGGCTGTGGCGATGGTCGGCGGCCGCGCTGTGACTGAAGCCTCCGGTCGGATAACGCGGGCCAGCGCTGCGGCAATTGCGGCGACCGGCGTCGACCTCATTTCGGTCGGCTGGCTCACCCACAGCGCTCCCATCCTCGACATCGGCCTCGACATGCCAGCCGACCGGAATTGCAGCAGGCATCTGAACTGAGGAAGAGGTCATGGATCGGGATCGCAGGAACTCCTTTGGCCGCAGACCAACCTGCGCCAATACCCCCGCAGTTCCACCGACTGCCGACGCAAGCCTGCTCGCTGCCAGGCGACGCGTTTCAACGGCCGAGGCGGGTGCGAGCGGCCAGCAAGGAACAGAAGGTCGCGTCGAAGCTCTTGGCCTCATCATCTGCCGGCTGGACGAGATGCGCCAGTTGGCGGCCTCTCACGGGCTGGAGCTTATCGGCTATCTTCTGGATGTCGCCTTCACGGAATCCTGTGACGCGAGCGTTCATCCGCTCAAGGCCAAGAGACCCTGCGATAGGCGCCGAGACGACCAAGGAGCGCGAGACGCGTGGACCAGGACTGCAAGTCGTTCTGGAGAAAACGCATGCGCAAACTCGTCGCCGGCAAGCTCCACGGCATATACGTCTCCGAAGCCAACCTGGACTACCATGGCTCAAACACACTTCGACCCTGACCATTGCGAGGAAGCAGGCATCCTGCCGATGGAATTCGTCGAGATCTGGAACAAGAATTCGGGCGCACGGATCTCGACCTATGTGATCCTCGGTGAGCGCGGATCGCGCTGCTGCATCCTCAACGGGGCTGCGGCGCGCACCTGCCAGGCTGGCGATCAAGTCATCATCTGCAACTCAGTTTATATCCAGGAGACAGAGTTGACCGCGCTTAACCCGCGCGTGCTGACCTTTGACAAGGACAATCGCCTCGTTGATCGACTGACCTTTTCGGTCAGACGCAACGGCGACGAAGGCTACAGCTTTTCCATCCTCGACGAGGCCAGCAATGCCCTGCCCGTACCAGCGCTGGTGGGCAGGTCATGACGGATCAGGCCGGCCGAGGCCAAGGACTTCTCCGCTGAACGGGACGCACAGCGAACGCTTTTTACAATGGAGGTGGAATGAACAGCGAATTGTACCCGAACGCTGCGGCAAGCTCAGCCGACGGAGTGTCCCAGCAATGGACCCGCGAGGCGGCTGAGGCTATCCACGACTTGCCCTTCAACGACCTGCTCTTCCTGGCGCAGACGATTCATCGCCAGAATTTCGACCGAAACCAGGTGCAGCTGTCGCGCCTCCTCTCGATCAAGACCGGCGGCTGCCCGGAAGATTGCGGCTATTGCAGCCAATCCGCGCAGCACCAATCGGGCCTCGAGGCCTCCAAGTTGCTGGATGTTCAACGCGTCATCGCCGAGGCCAGAAAGGCGCGGAACGCAGGTGCCACGCGCTACTGCATGGGAGCCGCCTGGCGCAGCCCAAAGGCCCGCGACATGGGCGCCGTCGTCGCCATGGTCGAGGGTGTGAAGGCTCTCGGCATGGAGACATGCATGACGCTGGGCATGCTCGACCTCGACCAAGCGCACCGGCTCAAGGAGGCCGGCCTCGACTATTACAACCACAACGTCGACACCTCCGAGCGATATTATAAAGAGATCATCTCGACCCGGACCTTTGCCGACCGGCTGGAAACGCTCGCCAATGTCCGCGAGGCCGGCATCAATGTCTGTTGCGGCGGCATTGTCGGCATGGGCGAGGAGAAGGCCGACCGTATCGACATGCTGGTGATGCTTGCCAACCTGCCGGAGCCGCCCGAGAGCGTGCCGATCAACATGCTGATTCCTATGCCCGGCACGCCGCTGGCCGAGGCGCCACCGATCGAGCCGATCGAATTCGTTCGCATCATCGCACTCGCCCGCGTCCTGATGCCGAAGTCCGATGTGCGCCTATCCGCCGGCCGTACGGCGATGAGCGATGAGATGCAGGCGCTGTGCTTCTTTGCCGGGGCAAACTCCATCTTCGTCGGCGACACGTTGCTGACCGCCGGAAATCCCGAAGAATGCAAGGACAGTGCCCTGTTGCGCCGGCTCGGCATCAAGCCGATTGCGCGCAAAGCCCTGTGAACGGGCGGGTGTTGCTCGACCGCTACGAGGCCAGCCTGCGCGGGCTCGCCCGCAAGAACCGATTGCGGACCTTGAGCACCCGCTCAGGGCTCGACTTCGCCTCCAACGACTATCTCGGCCTGGCGCGCTCAAGACGCATGGCGCAGGCGCTTGCGGCAGCGCTCGCCGCCGGCACGCCTGTCGGTGCGACCGGCTCGCGGCTGTTGCGCGGCAACACGCCTGAGCACGAGGCGCTCGAAGCCAAGGCGGCTGACTTCTTCGGGGCCGAGCGCGCTTTGTTTTTCGGCAGCGGCTATGTCGCCAATTTCGCGGTGCTGACGACCTTGCCCCAGAAGGGCGACCTGATCGTGCTGGACGAACTCAACCATGCCAGCGCGCACGAGGGGGCACAAGCGGGCCGTGCCGAAGTGATGGAAGCCACGCACAACGATGCCGATGCGGTAAACGACGCAATCCGTGCCTGGCGTGCAAAGGGCGGCAGCGGTCGTGTCTGGATCGTGGTCGAGAGCCTCTACAGCATGGATGGCGACCGGGCTCCGCTGGGCGAACTGATCGAGGTCGCCGACCGTCACGATGCATTCCTGTTCGCCGACGAGGCGCACGCCACCGGCGTCTATGGTCCCGGCGGGCGCGGTCTCGCCCACCATCTCGAGGGCCGCGATAATGTCCTGGTGCTGCACACCTGCGGCAAGGCGTTGGGAGGATCGGGGGCGCTGGTCACCGCGCCGGCTGTGCTTTGCGATTATCTCGTCAACCGCTGCCGTCCCTTCATCTATGCCACCGCACCCTCGCCGCTCATGGCAGTGGCGGCGGCAACGGCCCTCGCCATCGTCGCCGATGAGCCGGAGCGACGTGAGCGGCTGGCCAGCCTGGTCGCGCTTGCAGGCAAGAGGGCCGAGGCGCTGGGCCTGCCTGCGAGCGGCTCGCAGATCCTGCCCGTCATCGTCGGCGACAATGCCCGCGCCATGGCGCTGGCTGAGGCGTTGCAGGCGCGCGGGTTCGACGTGCGCGGCATCCGTCCGCCAACCGTGCCAGAAGGCACCGCGAGGCTGCGCATCTCGCTGACGCTGAATGTCGGCGAGGCCGACGTTTCGGCGCTGTTCGATGCGCTTGCCGCGGAATGGGAGCGCACGCCATGACGGTCCAGATCGTTGTCACCGGCACCGACACCGGCGTCGGCAAGACGGTGTTCGCGGCGGGGCTGACCGGCCTGCTTGACGGCATTTACTGGAAGCCCGTGCAATCGGGCACCTGCGAAGAAACCGACAGCGAGGTTGTTTCCCTGCTCGCCGATCTGCCTGCAGTTCGTGTGCTGCCGGAAGCCTGGCGCCTCCGCCAGCCGCTATCGCCACATCTTGCCGCCAAGTTGGACGGCGTGGAAATCGATGCACAGGCACTGTCACTGCCCGCGACGGACAGACCACTGGTTGTGGAAGGCGCCGGCGGGCTGATGGTGCCGCTCAACAGGCGCGCGCTCTACATCGACGTCTTCGCGCGATGGAACGCGCCGGTGGTGCTCTGCGCCCGCACCACCCTCGGCACCATCAATCATACGCTGCTTTCCGTCGAGGCTCTTCGCTCCCGCTCGATACCCCTGCTCGGCATCGCGTTCGTCGGCGACAGGATGGTCGACACGCAAAAAACGATCGCCGAATTGGGCAAAGTTCGCGTGCTTGGGCGTCTGCCGCTCCTGGAATCCCTGACGCCCAGTACACTCTCCGCCGCCATGCGCACCTCATTCAATGCCGACGACTTCGAGAAAATCCGGCCATGAGCTCCGCTGTCTGGCACCCCTTCACCCAGCACGCGCTCGAACCGGCCATGCCGTCGATCGCGCGGACCGGGGGCGCTTATCTGGAAACGGCTGACGGAAGGACCATCCTCGATGCCATCTCCTCCTGGTGGGTCATCACGCACGGCCACCGCCATCCAAAGATCATGGCGGCGATCCGACACGCGACCGAGACACTCGACCAGGTGATCTTTGCCGGGCTCAGCCACGAGCCCGCAGAGCAATTGGCCTCGGCCCTGGTCGACATGACGCCCGCGGGTCTCGATTGGGTCTTTTATTCCGACAGCGGCTCGACCAGTGTCGAGGTGGCGCTGAAAATGGCGCTCGGCTTTCACCGCAACAACGGCGCGCCGCGCTCGCGCATCGTCGTTATGGAGCACAGCTATCATGGCGACACGATCGGCACGATGAGCGTCGGCGCGCGTGGCGTCTTCAATGCAGCCTATGAGCCCTTGCTGTTTGCGGTCGACACCATCCCCTTCCCCACCGCAGGCCACGAGCAGAAAACGCTCGACATCTTCGAACAGCTGACGCGCGGCCGCGGGGTTGCTGCACTGATCATCGAGCCGCTGGTACTCGGCGCCGGCGGGATGCTCATGTATCCTGCCTGGGTTCTTGCCGAGCTTAAACGCATTGCCGAGCATTCTGAAACGCTTGTCATTGCCGACGAAGTCATGACCGGCTGGGGCCGCACCGGTACCACGTTCGCCTGCGAACAGGCGGCGATCGCGCCCGACATATTGTGCACGTCCAAGGGTCTGACTGGTGGCTCGTTGCCGCTTGCGGCGACGCTTGCCACCGATGCGATCTTCCGCGCCCATTTTTCCCGGGATCGGGCCAGGACCTTCTTCCATTCAAGTTCTTACACGGCAAATCCAATCGCTTGCGCGGCGGCACTTGCGAATATCGCCATCTGGAAGGATGACCCCGTGGCGGAGCGTGTGGCCGCCCTGTCGCGGATGCAGGCGGACAAGGTTGCGCGGTTCGACAAGGATCCGCGCTTTGAGAATGTGCGTGCGACAGGCACAATTGCCGCGCTCGACCTGCGCGTCGGCACTGCAGGCTATCTGGCCGAGGTCGGCCCAAGGCTGCGCGCCTTCTTCCTCGAGCGCGGGTTGCTAATAAGACCACTTGGCAATGTCATCTACGTGCTGCCACCTTATTGTGTGACATCGGACAAACTCGACCAACTCTACGGGACAATAGACGACGCAGCCGATCTTGCGAGCGACGGCATATGAAACGCACGGCGCGCATCAGAGGCTTTGGCCATCACTTGCCAGCGCGCAAGGTTGGCAATGCGGAGATCGAGGCGAGCCTCGGTCTGGAAACCGGCTGGATCGAGGGGCGCACCGGAATCCGGTCACGCTTCTGGGCAGAACCAGACGACACGCTCTCCGGCCTGGCGACACAAGCAGGCGACATGGCGTTGAAGGCAGCAGGTGTTGATCGCAAGGACATCGGTCTGCTTTTGCTCGCCACTTCGACGCCGGATCACCTCCTGCCGCCCAGCGCACCATTGGTAGCGCACAGGCTTGGCCTCGAAAATGCCGGCGCGGTCGACCTTGCCGGTGCGTGCGCGGGATTCATCTATGCCATGACCTTTGCCGACGGATTTGTCCGCCTGCACAACAAGCCAGCCATCGTCATCGCAGCCAACATATTGAGCCGTCGGATCAATCCGGCCGAACGTGCAAGTGCCGTGCTGTTCGCCGATGCCGCAGGTGCGGTGGTGCTCGCCCCTTCAGGGAATCCCGGCCATGGCATACTCGGCTCCTCGCTTGCCTCGGACGGCTCCGCTTATGGCCTGATCCATATTCCGGCGGGCGGCAGCAACCGTCCGTTTGCTGACGAGATTGATATCGCCGAAACCCGCATGACCATCGCGAACGGCCGAGAAGTCTTCTTCAAAGCTGTGGAGATGATGAGCCACTGTTCCAGGCAGGCGCTGATGGCAGCCGGCCTCACGCCGGCAGACGTGGCCCGCTTTGTGCCTCACCAGGCAAATGCCCGTATCTGCGACGCGGTCGGCAAGTCGCTCGGCATCGAGGACTCCCGCATCGTCAAAACCATCAGCAATTATGGCAACTCGTCAGCCGCAACCATTCCGCTGTCGCTGTCGATCGCGCACAGCGCCAATCCGATTCAGCGGGGCAAGAAATTGCTGCTGGCGGCGGCCGGTGCCGGCCTCGCCGGTGGGGCATTGGTGGTTGGCTTTTAGCCCGGACCGATCTGTGTTTTGATGGCGCTGGACGATCACATTTTGTAGAGTTCGGTCCGTCGCCCCTTGAAACAGGCTGGGCTGGGAAGTGAACGGGAACCTGGCCGACCATCTCGAATTCGCCGACATGGCCGCGGACGATCCACGAGGACGCGAAGGACCATTTCTGCGTCTTCCGACGTACACGAATATCTGCCTTTAGTGCGGCATTGGACGATCCCGAGTTCGGCCATATCGCTCAGATGAAAGGGTAGTCGGGGTACCACCCACCAGAGAGATCAGGTCCGTCACCGTTTTGTCGCCGTCCATCAGGTGAATGAGGGTCAGCAACCGCTTTCCAACGGCCGCAAACAGCTTCGCGGCAACGGACAGCTGCCTTCGCGAAGGCCGGCCCTGAACTCGCGGGCGGTCGTGAAGGGCACGATGCGTTTTGATTGCAGCGTTTGACATACGTAGTTGCGCCCCCGATGGAATTTTGCAGGCCGGAAATTCCTTTTCTATCCCTGGTGACAGAGAGCCTACTTCAAGTTACCTTATCCAACCAGTAGGCAGAACCTTGAATTAGAAACCAAATAGACGAAACTGTTTAGAAGTTGGGATTTTATAGATGGGCCTACGCACAGAAACCGAGAAAATGTTGGCCGGAGAGCCTTACAATGTTCTCGATCCTTATCTCGTTGCAGAGAGATACAGGATAAGAGACTTGTGCCAGAAGATAAACTCATCAAGCGATGCGGATGAAGATCTACGACGGAACCTTTGCAAACATATTTTCGGGAAAGGTGGAGACACTGTGTCTATACAGCCACCCTTTTTCTGCGACTACGGTTCCAACATAGAGTTGGGTGCACAAGTATTTTTCAATTTTAACTGCATAGTTCTGGATGCTTGCCGTGTTCGTATAGGTGACTACGCGCTTTTTGGTCCAGGCGTCCAGATCCTGACACCGATGCATCCACTTGATGCTGCCCTTCGCCGCAAGCAGCTGTACGGAAAGCCGGTTGAGATTGGATCAGACGTTTGGGTGGGGGCCGGGGCAATTATCCTGCCTGGCGTGACCATCGGATCAGGCACTGTGATCGGTGCAGGCAGTGTCGTAACACGCGACATTCCAGCTGGAGTGTTTGCAGCTGGTAATCCTTGTCGCGTGATCCGAGAAATCTCTGCCAATGAGCGCGAAACCTACTCGCCAGCTAGCGACTAAGCTGTAAGGTCGCAACTCGTCCTTTCCAAGGCCGGTCAGTGTGAAAGGCGCAGCAAAGATGTAGAAGGGCAGGCAATTCGATTGCGACCACGCTACTGATGGAGGTCAGGCCCTGCTCGGTTCTCGTTCCGACTAGGTAACCCTCAGGATCGTCCCGCGGTGCTGTGAGCTGGCTACTGTTCGTGGTTGCTCCAGCGCGATCAGCTCACCGCCAAAAGGGCGCAGCGGTCGCCTTATTAGGCGCATGAAGCAGCCCTCCATAGGCGTGCGGATCTTGAGCGCGACGTTGTTGTGGTGCCTTCCCTCCCGCGGAGCTGCGGTGTTCCCCTCCGAGCGGCGAGCGCGAAAGGTTCAGCTTGCGTGATTCAGTAAGTCCCGGACACTTTTAAGATGCTCGCACAGATATCTGGCATTTGGACGAAGGCGAATGAGATGTCCTCAAAGCCGACGTGTACGCTGCTGGGTCACCTGCCAGACCTCAGAACTGCCATCCGGCTCGGCCGCGTGCTGGTGGATCTGTGACTGTTGAGCTATGCGGCACCCGCCACGCATCTGGTAGCACTCTTCGATAAGAAATAAGGGCGTCAATCTCTTTCGCCCGAAACCGCTCGATGGCTCACACAAGCCCAGCGACCTCACAGCGATTTCTCCATCGGCCGGCGACGAGTATGTGCTTTTGGATCCGCTCTCTTAACAGAGTGAGCGATCGAGATAAGCGTCGAATGCAGCAGCAACAGCCCGAGTCACAAAGCGGTGCTCCTGCCTCACGCGGATGCACCCCTTTTCGATGTCCACTATCCCGTCCTTGGCGAGCATGGCCAGGCGTTCAGCTGAATTGAGAAGAGGGACCGGGTCAAACCCGTGGGCGGCACAGATTGCCGGCACATCGGCCTCCAAATCGCACATTAGCCGCTCGATGATTGCGGCTCGGACGCGGTCTTCGTCGGTGAGTCGGCAGCCTTTTGCTGTCGCCAGACTGCCAGCTCTGATGTGGCGGCTGTAGGTACGGGTTGCAACTTCGTTCTGGACATAACCATCTCCGAGACGGCCAATGGCCGACGCACCGAAGCCGATCACGGTTTTGGGGGTGTCGGCCGAGTAACCCAGGGAGTTACGCCGCAAGCGACCGGCTTGCTGCACCAGCGTGAGTTGGTCGTCCGGCAAGGCGAAATGGTCAAGTCCGATCTGGCGGTAGCCTGCTGCAACCAACGTCTCTGCCACGGCCGCGGCCTGTTCGGCGCGGGCAGCGATGTCCGGCAGCGCGGCCTCCTCGATCAGGCGCTGGTTTTTCTTAAAAGACGGAACATGCGCGTAGCCGAACACCGCAAGTCGGTTGGGGCGCATGGCGGCCGCCGCGGCCGCGGTCTGGACGCAGGACTGCACTGTCTGCTTGGGAAGACCGTAGAGAAGGTCGAAATTGATGCGGTTCACTCCGTGCCGGCGTAGGTTTTCGACAGCGGCTGTCGTCTGCGCTTCACTCTGGACCCGATTGATCGTTTTTTGAACAAGGGGATCGAAGCTCTGCACGCCAAGGCTCGCGCGGGTCACGCCGGCTGCCCCTAAGGCTTCGGCCATCTCGGCCGTGAATGTGCGCGGGTCGATCTCGACGGCGATCGTAGCCGTTTTCCTAAACGCAAAACGGTGGCGCAAGAGTTCCACTAGGGTCAGGAACTCCGCAGGTCCGATGAGGGTCGGCGTTCCGCCGCCGAAGTGCACGTCGCTCACGGGCAGCTCCTGTGGCGCTTGCTCCGCGACCAAACGGAGCTCCTCACGCAGAACCGCCAGATAGTCGAGGATCGGTGAATCCCAGGAAGCGACGGTGGTGGGGAATCCGCAATACCAGCACATTGAGCGGCAGAACGGAATATGGAGATAGAGCGACACGGGCTCGTCAGCCGGCAGGCCTCTTAGCCATTCCTCACAAGCCTCGGCGCCGACCGCTGCAGAGAACTGCGGAGCAGCCGGATAGATGGTATACCAAGGCGGACCAGCGTTGCCATATTTTGTCAGGATTGAGCTTTGCAATGGTCCCTGTTCCTTCCTCAGATCGGCATTATCCTGACCGCTGCGCTCTATGGCGTCTTTGCGCTATGTCAAATCGGTCCGCCTTAGCCAGAAATCTGAATTCGGCGCTAGCCGCTGACTGCGGGAGCAGTCGCTACCCCTGACAATCATATTGCCGCCGAGCCACCGCGTGCCGTTCCGGCCCTCTAAATTGACATCTTCGGTTGATGTGCGTCGGGCCTCGAGTGCAGTTGAGCACTACTGACCTGCGACTCTCTTTCAGCCGGCATGCCAAGGAGTGTTTCTGTTCACTTGTTGAGAGGAACAGGACAGGCAAGTACGATCCCTCGAAAAATCTGACGTAGCCCGATTGGCCGCATCCTTGTTGGACAGCCGCCCCTATCCCGTCGGCCGGGCGCAGCCTGCCCGCAAGTGCCAATCTCCGCGACACGATGGACACCGATGAACTTGTCTCAGTCATGTTTGCGGAGATACTTTGGAGGCAGCGGATTGAAGAAGAAAACCCGCTAGGAAATCGCGCCTGCGAGGACGCGACCCGCCGTAGTTCAAACCGTGTGCGCGCAACTATCGAGGAATATCGGAAAGACCGGCCGAAGCGATTGGCGAGGTAGTTCGCGTCATTCCTACGGGTGGATAGCGCGGCTCTAGCCGTTTTCGCAGCCTATCCCGTCGTGATCGCGGTCGAGATCATAGATATCTGAACCTACGACAATGACTGGTCCGCTTACATACGCTGGTCCATTGCCGGTCCCGGATGAGCAATCGACATCACTGGCTATGGGGACGCAATTACCTGTGTAGTTTGGATCGCAGGCGCCCTGGGCATGAGCCAACAAAGTGACGTTGCGCCAAGAGCGATAACGCACAAACGACGAACGCCATGCCCGCCCCCGGCTTTCAAACCCCAGACCACCTTAGAGGCGCAAATGGGCCGGCGCAAGTTATCTAGCATGCAGAATATTGTAGTCCCGGAGTATGCGGCGGCCATAGCGGACGAGATCGCCGTTGGCCAGGAGATCGCCAAACGTTGCAATACCAGCGGCGTTGTCCAGGCATTCATGGCGCGAATGGGTGTGATCCAAAGAATCAACTTCACCAATCTGTTGAGTAGCATTAGACATCGCTGATCTAATGAAATCAGGGGTATCGCGGTCGATCGACGATAGCAGCTGATGCGCACCGAAGAAATCATCGCCTGTTTGATGTGATCTGCGCCCTTCTGATGTGGCGAGCTCAGGTGTGGAATTTGCGAACGCCGCGATCGGCGTGGAAGGAGCGCGAAGAGAGTATGTGCGGGATTGTGGGCATCGTCGGGCAGCAGCCGGTCGCGGAACGGCTGGTCGATGCGTTGAAACGTCTGGAATATCGGGGCTATGATTCGGCGGGTGTCGCGACCATCGACGGTGGAGCGCTTCATCGGCGGCGCGCCGAGGGCAAGCTCGTCAATCTCGAGGCAAGGCTGAAAGAACAGCCTCTTACCGGCACTATCGGGATCGGCCATACGCGCTGGGCGACGCATGGCGCGCCAACGGAACGCAACGCCCACCCACATTTCACCGACGGCATCGCAGTGGTGCACAATGGCATCATCGAAAATTTTGCTGAGTTGAAGGACGAACTGGCCGCTGCCGGCGTCGAGTTCCAGACCGAGACCGACACCGAGGTCGTCGCGCATCTCCTGGCAATACTTCGCCGGGATGGGATGGGACCGCGCGAGGCGATGTACGCGATGCTGAAGCGGCTGAGGGGTTCCTATGCTGTCGCTATTCTCTTCGAAGATGATCCGTCGACTATCATGGCGGCCCGCAACGGTCCCCCTCTGGCGATCGGCCATGGCAATGGCGAAATGTTCCTCGGCTCTGATGCCATCGCCCTGGCCCCTTTCACCAATGAAATCACCTATCTGATCGACGGCGATTGGGCGGTGATCGGCAAGTCGGGCGTCCATATCTTCGACATGGATGGCAACGTCGTCACCCGCCCGCGCCAGGTCTCGATGGCGAGGGCCTATCTGGTCGACAAGGGCAATCATCGCCATTTCATGGAGAAGGAGATCTACGAGCAGCCGGCTGTCGTAGCCCAGGCTCTCGGCCACTACGTCAACCTCATCGACAACCGCGTCGCGCCCGTTTCCAGCGCGATCGATTTCGCCAAGGTGCCGAGCCTTGCCATCTCCGCCTGCGGCACGGCCTATCTGGCGGGCCTGATCGGCAAATACTGGTTCGAACGCTATGCGCGCCTGCCGGTAGAAATCGACGTCGCGTCGGAGTTCCGCTACCGCGAGATCCCACTGTCGCCGCAGTCGGCAGCACTCTTCATCTCGCAATCGGGCGAGACCGCCGACACGCTGGCATCGCTCCGCTATTGCAAGGAGCATGGCCTGAAGATCGGCGCCGTAGTCAATACTCGCGACTCGACGATTGCCCGGGAATCCGACGTAGTCTTTCCGATCCTGGCCGGCCCGGAGATCGGTGTCGCTTCCACGAAGGTTTTCACCTGCCAGCTTGCCGTTCTCGCCGCGCTTGCGATCAGTGCCGGCAAGGCGCGAGGCACCGTCAGCCACGATGAGGAGCAGGCGCTCGTCAAGAGCTTGGCCGAGATGCCCCGCATTATGGGCCAGGTGCTGAACAGCCTCCAGCCGATGATCGAACTCCTGTCCCGGGAGCTGTCGAAATGCCGCGACGTGCTCTATCTCGGCCGCGGCACCAGCTTCCCGCTGGCTATGGAAGGCGCCCTGAAGCTCAAGGAGATTTCCTATATCCACGCGGAAGGCTATGCCGCGGGCGAGCTGAAGCACGGCCCGATCGCGCTGGTCGACGAAAACATGCGCGTCATCGTCATCGCGCCCCACGATCGCTTCTTCGAAAAGACCGTCTCCAACATGCAGGAAGTGGCGGCACGCGGCGGCCGCATCATCCTGATTACGGACGAAAGAGGTGCGGCCGCATCCAAACTCGACACGATGCACACGATCATGCTTCCCAACGTCGACGAGATCATTGCACCGATGATCTTCTCCTTGCCGGTTCAACTCCTTGCCTATCACACGGCCGTCTTCATGGGGACGGACGTTGACCAGCCGCGCAATCTGGCAAAATCGGTCACTGTCGAATAATCATCAGGCCGGAAACGTGACGACGTTGTGACTCCATGTCGGCTGTGACGGCCGCCGCGTTGCGATCTGACATATCCTCCGCTGGTCACCGATCTGGAAGACCTGCAGGCCATGCTGCCGATCCTCGAGGCCGTCGTGCAGACCCCGAAGCCGCTGCTCATCATCTCGGAAAACGTCGAAGGCGAGCCCCTGGCGACGTTGGTCGTCAACAAGCTGCGGGGCGGCCTGAAGATCGCCGCCGTCAAAGCGCCGGGCTCCGGTGATCGCCGCAAGGCCATGCTGGAAGACATCGCCGTCCCGACCGTTGGCCGGGTCATCTAGGAAGACCTTGGCACAAGCTCGAGAATGTCGGCATCAACATGCTCGGCCGCGCCAAGAGGATGTCGATCTCCAAGGAGAACATCATCATCGTCGACGGGGACGCTTCTGCTGCGCGACGGCTCAGGTGGGCGAGATTGCTGAAGCAGATATTGAGGGTGAGCTGATCTATCGCGGTCCGAATGTGATCATGGGCTATGCCCAATCCACCGCAGATCTGACCAAGGGGGGCGAGCTGATTGAACTCGCCACAGGCGATCTCGCAAGGCGTGGCACCGACGATCTTTACCGAATTTATCGGCCGCCCGCCCGGTGTATATAGCAACGCGTCGAACCCCCACCTTCGAAGAGTGTAACTGGACTACAGCCACTCGAACGGCCAGGCGAGGCCCGTCAGCCTGAAGGTAAACAAGCAAGACAAATGAACCTTGTGCTGGCGATGCCGCAGATCTTCCAATGGTCATCGCAAAACTGTCACGAGCGCAAGCAGCGGTTGTTTTGTTCTCGGTGAGAGCCACTACACGTTTGCCACTATTCGCTTCCTGGATGGCTTTTATCCAAACAATCAATTTTACCCATCTCGCGGAATACTGCATCGATAAGGTTACTTCAGGGGGAATCAGTTCCCTCGATCGCGAGATTTTGCGTGTAGCCCGCCGCCATGAATGTACCTTTGACGCATCTGCAACGCCTCGAGGCCGAGGCCATCCATATTTTCCGTGAGGTCGCGGCGACGTTTGCCAAACCGGTGATGCTTTATTCGGTGGGTAAGGATTCTTCGGTGCTTCTGCACTTGGCGATGAAAGCCTTCTATCCGGCTAAGCCGCCATTTCCATTCCTACACGTCGACACGACCTGGAAATTCGGCGAGATGATCGAGTTTCGCGACTCGATGGCCGAGAAACTGGGCTTCGACCTTCTTGTGCACGTCAATCAAGACGGCGTGCGCGACGGCATCAACCCGTTCGATCACGGCTCGAACACCCACACCCATGTCATGAAAACGGTGGGCCTGCGCCAGGCGCTCGACAAATACGGCTTCGACGCGGCCTTTGGCGGCGCCCGCCGCGACGAGGAGAAGTCGCGCGCCAAGGAGCGCATCTTCTCGTTCCGCAATGCGCACCACGTCTGGGATCCCAAGAACCAGCGTCCGGAAATGTGGAAGATCTACAACACACGGATCTCGCCCGGTGAATCGATCCGCGTCTTCCCGCTGTCCAACTGGACCGAGCTCGACATCTGGCAATACATCTTGCGCGAGGAAATCCCGATCGTGCCGCTGTATTTCGCCGAGAAGCGGCCGGTGGTCGAGCGCGACGGCATGCTGATCATGCGCGACGACGACCGCATGAAGCTCCGGGCCGGCGAGGTCATAGAGAACCGCCTGGTCCGCTTTAGGACGCTCGGCTGCTATCCGCTGACGGGGGCTATCGATTCCGACGCCGGCGATCTCGAAAGCATCGTCAATGAGATGCTGATTGCCCGAACCTCGGAACGCCAGGGCCGGCTGATCGACCGGGACGAGGCCGGCTCGATGGAAAAAAAGAAGCGCGAAGGCTATTTCTGAGAATGCGCCCCCTACTGGCAGAAAATCTCGTCGAGGCCGATACCGCCCGCGAGTTCATTGCCGACCAGGAAGAGAAGTCGCTGCTGCGCTTCCTGACCTGCGGTTCGGTCGACGACGGCAAGTCGACGCTGATCGGGCGCCTGCTTTCCGACACCAGGCAGATTTTCGAGGACCAGCTTGCCGCGCTCGAGCGCGATTCACGCAAGCACGGCACCACCGGCGACGACGTCGACTTCGCGCTGCTGGTCGACGGCCTCGAGGCCGAGCGCGAGCAGGGCATTACTATCGACGTCGCCTATCGCTTCTTCGCCACGCCGAAGCGCAAGTTCATCGTCGCCGACACGCCCGGCCACGAACAATATACGCGCAACATGGCGACGGGCGCTTCGACGGCCGACCTCGCCATAGTGCTGATCGATGCCCGTCAGGGCGTACTGCGCCAGACGCGGCGCCATTCGATCATCGCTTCGCTGCTCGGCATCCGCCACGTAGTGCTCGCGGTCAACAAAATCGATCTGGTTGGCTTCGACCGCGACGTATTTGCTGAGACCGTCGCCGACTACACGGAATTCGCGAAGGATCTCGGCTTCTCGTCGATCGTGCCGATCCCGATGTCAGCTCGCTTCGGCGACAACGTCTCCCGGCGCTCGACGCTGACCGGCTGGTATGCGGGCCCGACCCTGATCGATCACCTGGAAATGGTGGCAATCGGCGAAGCGAGCGAACAGCCGTTCCGGTTTCCCGTGCAGTATGTAAACCGGCCGAATCTCGATTTCCGCGGCTTCGCGGGAACGGTCGCGTCGGGCTCGGTTGCGGAGGGCGACGTAGTCGTTGTCGCGAAATCCGGCAAGCAGTCGCGGGTCAAGCGCATCGTCGCACAAGCCGGCGATCTCGAATGGGCGGTGGAAGGGCAGGCGGTCACCATAGTCCTGGAAGACGAGATCGAGGTTTCGCGCGGCAATCTCCTGGTTGCGCCCGAAGCACGGCCGCAGGTCGCCGACCAGTTCGCCGCCAACCTCGTCTGGTTCGACGAGCAGGCGCTTCTGCCCGGCCGCTCATACATATTGCGCACCGAAACCGACCAGGCGAGCGCGACCATTTCGGAATTGAAATACCGCGTCAATGTCAATGACTTCGCGCAGGAAGCGGCGAAATCGCTGGCGATGAATGAGGTCGGCGTCGTCAACATCTCGGCGCAGTCGCCTATCGCCTTCGACAGCTTCGCCGAAAACCGCACCACCGGTGCGTTCATCCTGATCGATCGCATCACCAATGCGACCGTCGGGGCCGGCATGATCCTGCATCGGCTGCGCCGCGCCGACAACATCCACTGGCAGTCGCTGGAAGTGACGAAGAGCGCCCGCGCTGCGGCCAAGCACCAGAAGCCGGCGGTTCTCTGGCTCACGGGGCTTTCTGGCTCGGGCAAGTCGACCATCGCCAATCTGCTCGAGAAGAAGCTGCATGCAAGCGGTCGCCACACCTACATTCTCGACGGCGATAATGTCCGCCACGGCCTTAATCGCGATCTCGGCTTCACCGACGAGGACCGTGTCGAAAACATCCGCCGCGTCGCCGAAGTGGCGCGCCTGATGGTCGACGCCGGCCTGATGGTGATCGTCTCCTTCATCTCGCCGTTTCTCGCCGAGCGCCGCATGGCGCGCGAAATGATGGGCGAGGGCGAGTTCATCGAGGTGTTCGTCGATACGCCGTTCGATGAATGCGCCGCACGCGATCCGAAAGGGCTCTATGCGAAAGCGCTCGGCGGCGAGATAAAGAACTTCACCGGCCTGGATTCGCCTTACGAACAGCCGGAAAACGCCGAAATACGGCTACAAACGACCGGCAAAACGCCGGAAGAGATGGTAGATGCGCTCGAAAGATCGCTCCATGAACGCAATATCGTCCAACGACCTGTTGACGACGAAAGTGGATCCATCTGACAAGGCGGCAATTCTGGCCCTTTTCGAAGGTCTGGCGCTTGCGGCCAGCCGCGCCATCATGGCGATGTTCGATGCCGGAATGGTGTTTGAGTCGAAAGCCGACGCCTCTCCCGTGACCGAGGCCGACCGCGCCGCCGAGCGGGTGATCCTTGAAGAGCTGCGCGAGGCGCTGGCCGGCATCGCCGGTGTGGCGGAAGAGGAAATCTCCGCCGGTGTGGTGCCGGTGCTGGTCATCAAAGCAGAGCTGTTGCGGAGTGCCGCGGAGAAGACAAACTCGAAGACTACGCAGCGCAATCCGTCGACAACTCGACTTTCTCAGCATGTTCCTGCCGTCCTTTTCGCCGGATCTCTGATTGCCCGCTTGGAAGTCTTCTGCATCATGGTGACGGGCGTGGTCCCCTCGCCGGCAATGTAACCACGTCGCTGACCGGAACGGGCTTCAGTCGCGAGAGCCCTCATCTTCTCGGAGTGGGTTGGAACTTCCTCTATGTCGGCGTGTCATTGGTCTCTGCGCACGGCCCGTCTCAGCCGGTGTGCACCGGTTTGGTAACGCAGGCTTTGGCGGCTATGCTGCAGCGAGTAGCTGGCGTCCACATCAGGTCTCTCCAATCAGGTTTCGACAACCCGTTGGATTCACGACCGCGCCAGCTGCTCAACCCCTTCGACGAGATCACTATTGGAGCACGGGGGGCTTTGTGTGGAGGTAGATCCACGCATCCACTAACCTATTGAACTATAATTATGATCAGGGGAAGATAACCGGGTGATCGGCGACAGAATCACACCTACCGGCAACCACCGTCCGTCCAAAAAACCAAGGGGGTCTCCGGATGCTCTGGCCGCCAAAACTTTTCTAGACAGGTTCTTACATGTCTGAATGCTATTTTCTGAACTGACATTTTTCTATACAGCACTCCATAAAAGCCGTAAAATTGATTGTTTCGATGGTTCCCATCCACGCTATGGATAAATGAACACGTGCGCTTCAAAGGCCTTGATCTAAACCTCCTCGTCGCGCTNGACGCNNTNATGAANGAGCGNAANCTCACCGCTGCCGCACGCAGCATCAATCTGAGCCAGCCCGCCATGAGCGCGGCCGTCGGCCGGTTGCGCGACTTTTTCCGTGATGAGCTATTTACGATGAGGGGCCGCGAACTTGTCCCAACACCCCGTGCGGAGGGGCTTGCTCCCGCCGTCCGCGAGGCGCTGCTACACGTCCAGCTCTCCATCATT
>NZ_AZUX01000047.1:0-50228 GCF_000513915.1 Mesorhizobium sp. WSM2561 | reverse complement strand
GAGGCCCGAAGCCAGTTGGACGCGTGGTTGACCGAAAAGTTCTCGAATCTGAATTATCGGATCGCGTTCGACTCCACAGGCGAAATGGACAAGCTTTGGATGGAGCCCAGCTTTTCTGTCGGGATTCCGACCTCGTTCGTGGTCGACCGTGACGGTCACATCGCCTTTATCGGTCATCCGANGCAACTCGATGAGGTCTTGCCGAAAGTGCTCAACGGCAGCTGGCGCACCAGCAAGCAAGCGAAAGCCGGTGATGCGAAGCGGATTGCCGAAAACGAACCCATAGCGCGCGAACAAGCGCTGAAGAAGCCGATCAATGATAGATATTGGGCGGCGATGGAGAAAAAGGATTGGAAGACGGCGCTCTCGGCGATCGAAGAAGGCATCGCCTTGTTGCCCGACAAGCTCGGTTTTCGCCGGTCTCATGTGGGTCTGTTGCTTCACAAAATGCGCGACATGCAGGCCGGCTTGCCCGTCATGCGCCAATTCGTTCGCGACGCGATCAACAGAAACTCCGAGGATTGGATGATTGCGGCGCTAGACGAACTCTTCTTTCCGAACTTTGACCATTCGCACTTTCCGTCTGCTGAGCGCCTGGCTATGGGCAAAGAGCTGTCTGAACACATCCTGGCACTGAATCCCCCGGAAAGCGACCAACGTAAGCTCCTGTCTTATCCGGTGGCAGCGCTGTATTATAACGAGAGCGGTAACAAAGATCGGGCGATCGAGCTGATCGAGCTGGCACTGAAATCGCAGGGCGGTCCGGAGCTTATCCGGGACGAAGATGAACAGGACGATATATTGCATTTGCTGCAGTTCCTGGCCAACTTCAAGGGTGAGAAGGTTTGTTACGGCGGTCTCTGTGTGGCTCCAAACGATGGCCGATTCGACAGGTGGTATACCGTTTGCGGCTGACCGTCAGGTTTGATGTGAGGAACAGAATTGGCCGGGCGGACAAGTTTTGATGTGAACGGCGCAAAACCCCGCCCGGCTTGCCAAATCGCCTGGCCCCGATCTTCTGGGCCATATCCGAAGGGACGGCGGCCGCCTACGACCCGCACGGCGCGGGTCTTTGGCTAGGCTATGAGCTGAGCTACGGGTTTGCCTCCTTTGAACCCTCACGCCTGCGACTTCATGCCGGTAGCGAATTCGATCTTGGGCGGCATGGCAAGCCACAAGGGATGGCTTGGCTGGCGGCATGCCTTTGCCGATGTGATGCCCCCCGCCCACGCATGCCTTCGCCGGCAATCAGCGGGAACGCCTGTCGCGCAATCGATATCAGGGCTTTCAATCCCGGAACGCCGGCGCCATCCTCACCACTCGATCAATGAGGTGTCGGGCTCACGGCATGGCAGCTTGGCCCAGGGAAACGCCAAGCTGACAAGCAGCAACCGGCTGCCGTGATCCTCAATGAGACGACCGGGGCCTCGGCCCTGAATGAAATGCTGGAGGTGCATGGGATGGCGGCCGACGCCATTTTCGCCAATCCGGACGGGATGTCTTGCGACGGCCGCGGGTTGTCAGCACGCCAAGGGCCATGCTGTCGACCGCGTGGCGAGCTTGGCGCCGACGGCGTCCACGTCGACGATTCTGCTAGGCGAAAACCCATGACGATCATCGTCACGCCGGCCGCGATCTGAAGCACGCGTCCGGTGCGCTTCATGCCTTTCCCTTTGGCGAGGCTTTCGGTGAAAAAACGCCGGCGGAAGGATGGGAACACCAACGCCGCTGAACGGGTGCCGAGCTGTGCGATCATGACGTCTTGCCGAAAGTGCTTAACGGCAACTGGCGCACCAACGATTCAGCGAAAGCCGCCGACACGGAGCGGATCGCCAGAAACGAACCCCTAACGCGCGAACAAAGCGTTGAAGAAGGCGATAAATGATAGATATCGGACGGCCGTAAAGACAGAGGATTGGAAGACGGCGCTCTCGGAAATCGAAGAGGGCCGTCGCCTTGTTGCCGGACAACGAAGCCAAAGCTCCGAAGGTTTGGGCCGGAAGCAAATCAAAGCAGAATAGCGCTCTGTCTGCCAGAAAGCAGGAAGAGAATGAGCCCGGAAGCATACGCCATCGGTTACGGTGGCATAGTAATTTATTGCACAATTTTGACGACAGAAGAAATAGAAAGTAAAAACAAAGATGAGCGCGGAAGGAGAAAAGAAACGCGGTGTCTCTGGCGTTTCAAATGCACGGAATATTGCATTCCGCTATGGGGGGTCGCCCTTCGGGCCGGACCTGCGCCGCTTCGTGCTGGCGCAGTACCATCAGGGCCAGGTCACCGTGCCGCGGCTGGTGGCGCTGTTGGCTGCGATCGGCATCGCGGTCTCGAAGCGGCAGGTGGTGCGTCTGCTGATCGATCGCCAGGAGCGCTTCCGCGACGAGGCCCCGTGGCTGCACCCATGGGAAGCGGCCCTGCTCCAACTCGGCAATGGTGCGGCTGGTCACTTCGTGGTAAAGGCTCGGCCGGTTGTCGTCCTTGTTCCGGCTCCCGTGTTTTCCGCTGGCGGGACGTCTGGCGGTCTGGCGCATGGCTTTTCATCCTCTCCGATCCAAAGCCGCGCCTCCCCGGGAAGCGGGGTGGACGGCGACTTGCGACCGGACAGGCCCGCCGGAAGGCAGACCGCACCCGCGGGGGCCTTGTCGTATCTGTGCGAAAGGGTGGTTGCGGGCCGGAACGAATGTGGAGGACCCGAAGCGAAGCGAAGGGTTGCGGCCTGGCGCGGCGGGCCTAGAAGGGAGCGCCGCCCACACCGCGCCGCCGGGAGAGGCCAGTTGAACAATGTCGCCGCTCGCAAGAGCGGAATCCGCTGAACGAGCCGGAGGCTTGTTATCGCCAGGGATCAAAGCCCGAAGGGCCGACCCCGCCCTGAGCAAGGCGAAGAAGGCGGGCTCGGTTCCACGAGAGCCCGGCGCGCGCTATCAGGCGCGCGGGGGCCCGCCAAACTTATAGGGCGGCCTGGACGCCATACGGGCTGGCCGGATGTAGAGGGATGATCGCAGCGTCGTGCATGGATGCTGGAGCATGAGGCAGCGTAGCCCTGCGTCAGGAGCCGTGGTCGTCAAGGGCAGGGCCTTAAGGCTCTCCTCACGGTATTTCGTGTTAGGATTCGACAGCGCCGATAGAGGACGCTAACCTTCGCCAGGGGTGAGAGGGCGATGCTGCGTCTGTCTAAGGTGCTTGGGGTTGCGTTGGCGCGTGGCTGGCGGCCCATGCCGGATTGAGGTATCAAGCCGATCAGACACCCGACGGCCTCCGCTACGTGAGGGTCATCGGCGAGTTTTCCTTCGAAGACAATCTTGATGAATTTGCATCGGTCGTGCGGTCGCATAATCCGACTGTGATCGGCTTCGATTCGAATGGCGGCAATATCGTCAAGGCGATGGAGCTCGGCCGCCTTATCCGTTCCTACAGGCTAAGCACTTTCCAGCCCAGGGGCCCGGAATGATCCTCGGCCTGCGCTCTTGCATTCTTGGGCGGCGTCATGCGCTTCGCGGAGCCCGGCGCGATCGGGGTGCATAAGTCCTCCTTCAGCGGCCAGGTTTCCCTCAGCGCGCAAGAAGCTGTTTCGGCAGTGCAGCAGATCACTGCGGACGTGATATCGTACATGTTGGAAATGGGCGTCGACCCGTCATTGCTCCAGCTTCCCTGGAGTACGAAAGCAATGACGTACGGCACCTCTCAAGGAGCGAGATGGACAAGTACCGGGTTACGACACACCACATGGATACCGGCCAGCCGCAGATCTCCCTGCCAACAGCCCCGCCCCCTTCACCGCAATCCAGTGTCGCCGCAGCGCCTGCGCCTTCGATTCAGAATGATTGGCCAGTTTCAATCCCCGAGGCTCGCTCCGGCCGCGTCAGGCACTCCTAGGGCGCTGCCCCCCAATAAAGGCGCTCCCCAATGGGAATTCGATCAACCTCGTCAACCTGGCTAATGGGAGCCCCGTCGCGATCCTCGATGACGCCGACCGCTGGTGCCGGGTCCAGTCGGGTAGCCAGACTGGCTACATGCACCACACCTGGGTTTTCGTCGACCAGTATGACAGCGGACCCTCTCGTCAGCGTCACATCCAGATCAAGAGTTTCGACAATCTTGCCGAAGCGAACGCCTATGCCCGATCGGCCAGCATTGCTGTCTCGGCATACCTGGTCACCAATGGCTGGTTCGCGATCACGCTGGAAAAGACCTATGACGAGCAGATGGCCAGGAACCTGGTCGCGCTGCTGAAGAAGAGTGGAGCGATCCCGGACGATGCGTTCGTGACCTACGGAAACACCTATGTCCGCAAGGTCTGCTGCCAAGTAATCAGCCATGGCTGGCGCTCGCCGTCCTCGCTGCCCTGATCGGTCCGGCGTCATCTCAAACTTTCAACTGCCAAATCCCCGTTCCGACGCTCAAGGAGCAGATGATCCAGGAAAGCGTTGCGAAATATCCCGGCAACTGCCCATGGCCGGAAGCGGAAGGAGAGGTGGCGCCGCAGGTCGGCGGGCTGGGCTGGGCCGCCAGCGTCTCGAACAACTGCGCGGCGATCGCCTCGACCTGCTGCGCGAGCAGCGCGAGCAGCTTCACCCAGCGGTTGCTGAAGGCCGGCGCCACGATCGTGCGTAACCGGGCATGCTCGCCCATCGTGCGAGACCAGCCACCCCGGCGAACCGAGAATCACCGAATCCGGGGTAATGCCGCCGGCGGCATTCCCGCCGGCCGGAACGCCGCGTCGGACAGCACCGCCTTGGCTCGTCGTAGCCTGTCACCCACCAGCCCTCGTGCCCGGACGGGAAGCGCACGCGGTGGATCGGACCGTTGGCGCGTAGCGCCAACATCTCGGGCGAGGGCTCGATCTGATCGACGCGCCACATCGGCAGCGTGGCCAAG
The DNA here is from genome assembly GCF_000513915.1 of Mesorhizobium sp. WSM2561. Lineage (NCBI taxonomy): Bacteria > Pseudomonadati > Pseudomonadota > Alphaproteobacteria > Hyphomicrobiales > Phyllobacteriaceae > Mesorhizobium > Mesorhizobium sp. WSM2561. The sequence goes on along the minus strand of NZ_AZUX01000047.1, from coordinate 45,353 downwards.
GGTTGTTCGGACATGGTGGCACTTCACTCTCTAAGCGATGGAAGGGCGGAAGGTGACCGACAGCTTCCGCGGCGGCTGAAGGATCGAGCAGGCACAGGCGCGGATGTTGGCCCGCCAACGCGGAGGCCATGCCGACGCCCATGATGGCGCCGATGGACGAGCCGGCGATCGCCACCGGCCGGGTGCCAAGTTCCTCCCGGCGTCGGGGGATTTGCACCAAGCCCCGCGCCACAGCCGCCGACGCGATCCCAAAAGTCGGGCTCATCCCTTTCCGGCAGCGGCCAGCGGAGGTCCGACCACCATAATGGTCGGCTCGGCGCTCAGGAGCTTCTTTGCCACCGCCTTGACCTGATCGAGCGTCACCGCGTTGATGTAACCGGTGCGGCGCTGCATGTGGTCGATGCCGAGATCGTCGAGCTGCAGTTCGACCAGCGTCGCGGCGATGGAACTCGACGAATTCAGATTGTTGATCGCATAGGCGCCGATCAGATATTTCTTGGTCGCCGCCAGTTCGGCCTCGGTCGGCCCATCCTGCGCCAGCCGCTTGACGACGTCGCGCACGATGCCGAGCGTCTCGGCGGCGCGGTCGGAACGCGTTCCGGTGGTGACGATCAGCGCGTCGGCGTGGTCCTGATTGACCAGCGAGGAATTGACGCTGTAGGCCAGTCCGCGCTTTTCGCGCACCTCCTGGAACAAGCGGGAGGTGGAGGGGCCGCCGAGGATCTGGTTCATCAAAACGGCGGGGAAGAAATCCGCCGCGTTGCGCTTCACGCCGGGCCAGGCGAGTTGCAGCGAGGTCTGCGGCAGGTCGTAGTTGACCTCGATTTGCTGCGCCAGAGCAGGCGTGACGTCGGCGACCGGAGCGAGCGCCTGGTTCTGCGGCAGATCGCCGAACACCAGATCCAGCTTCTTCTTCAGCGTTTCCGGGTCGATGGCTCCGACGACCCCGACATGCAGCCCGCCCCGCGCGAAGACTGCCTTGTGGCGGGCCTTCAGATCATCCTGCGTAATGGCGGCGATGCTCTGCCTGGTACCCTGGTCGGAGCGCGAATAAGGATGATCGCCATAGACGGCGCGCGCCCATCGGTTCTGCGCCACCGTGTCTGGGTCGTTCTCGTTGGCGATGATGCCGGACAGGATCTGGGCGCGGATGCGGTCGATCGGCGCCTGGTCGAAGCGCGGCTCGTTGACCGCCAGCCGCAACAGGTCGAAAGCTTCGTCACGCTGTTCGGCCAGCATGCGCATGGAGCCGTAGATGCCATCGCGGGTCGCGTTGAGGCTCATCTCGGCGCCGGCATCGTCGAGCTTGATGTTGAAGGCTTCCGAATCGAGAGGGCCGGCGCCCTCATTGAACAGGCCGGTCATCAGATTGGCCAGGCCTTCCTTGCCCGGCGGATCTTGCGTCGAGCCGCCGCCGAAATCGAAGCGGACGGCGACGACCGGGACGGAATAGTCCTCCACCAGCCAGGCGGTGATACCCTTGGATGAGGTGACGGACTGGATTTCCGTGGCGCGGGCGGCAAGCGCCGGCAGGACCAGGAAGACGATAGAGAGGAAGAGTGTGGCGAAAGCGTGCCAGCCGTTCCCCTCTGCCTTTGCGCGAGAAGAGAAAACTCGGAAATGCTCACTGGTCAACACATCAATTCTCCGTCTTTGGTTGCGGCAAGAGATAGCCGGTGGTCGAGTGGGCCAATACCAGATAGCGCGCGGCAACGGCCTTGACCTCGTCGGCCGTGACCTTGCGGATGCGATCCGGCCATTCCTGCACGTCCTGGACATTGCCGCCCGTGGCGAGCATCGAACCATAGATGCTGACCATGGCCTGGTTGTCGCGGGCAAGGATCATCGACCTGACACGGCGGTCCTTGGCTCTTTCGAGTTCATCCGGGGTGACGCCGTCGCTGGCGATGCGCGCCACCTCCGCATCGACCGCGGATTCGACGTCGGCGAGCGTGGCGTCGCCGCGCGGCGCGCCGTAGACGGTGAAATTGGTGTCGTTGAGCATGGTGCCCTGGAAGTACGCACCGGCGCTGGAAGCGATACCCTGCTTGATGACAAGCGCCTGGTAAAGCCGGCTGCGGTTGCCGCCGCCAAGGATCTCTGCGAGCAGGTCGAGCGCTTCGGCCTCGCCCGGCTTGGCCGTGTGGTAGGAGGGCACGACCCATTTGGTCGAGAAACTCGGCACGCTGACGCGGGCGTCGGAGAGCGTCACGGTGCGCTTGGTGTTTTGCTCCGGCTCGACCGGGCGGACGCGTGGTGGCAGGTCCGGCCCGCGGGCCACCTTGCCATAGGTCTTCTCGGCCAGCGCCTTCACCGTTTCGGGTTCGACATCGCCGGCCACGATCAACACCGCGTTGTTGGGCCGGTAGTACTTGTTGTAGAAGGCGACGGCGTCGGTGCGGTTGAGCTGCTCCATCTCCTGCATCCAGCCGATGACCGGAATGCGATAGGGCTGGTTCTGCCACAGCGTGGCCTCGACCTCTTCGTCGAGCACGGCCTGCGGGTTGTTGTCGATGCGCGAGCGGCGCTCCTCGAGGATCACATCGCGCTCGGTCTCGATGACGTCGTCGGTGAGGATGAGGTTGCGCATGCGGTCGGCCTCGAAGCTCATCATCAGCTCCAGCGCAGACGGCGCCGTCATCTCGAAGTAGGCGGTGTAATCGGAGGAGGTGAAGGCGTTGTTGGAGCCGCCTATGTCAGAGACGGCGCTGGCTAACTCGCCGGTCGCGTGATTGGTCGTGGCCTTGAACATCAGATGCTCGAAGAAATGGGCGATGCCGGATTTGCCTGACGGCTCGTCGGCGCTGCCGTTCTTGTACCAGACCATATGGGTGACGATCGGCACGCGATGGTCGGGAATGACGATCACTTCCATGCCATTATCGAGCAAGAAATCCGTCACCTTGCCGCCGTCGGCGGCAAGCGCGGGGTCGACGAGCATCAGGGCGGCTGTCAAGAGCAAGGCGCGGAGAGTGTCGACTGCGGTTTTCGAGGCTGGCTTTGTGAGCTGCTCGACTCGCAGACTATTGGGAACTAAGCCAACGCCGCGTTTGCGTGCGCATGACCTCTCTGATGCATATTTTGACATTTGTTGATTTCTTTCGTTCTTCACATGATCGCGATGGAACAAACAAAACGGAGACGGCCGCGCGTGTGTTGCGAGGCGTTAGATGCAATCGTGATGCCAACTGCACAGGAACCGTTTTTTCGAAATGAAAAGCGCTCGACCGAACACCACCGTGTTGCGAACGCGACCAACCCGACATTAAGTGTCGATTGCGAGACCTTCTTCACGAATGGATGGACAGAACTCTTCTCCGAGCAAGCTCGAACGCACGCATCGTTTAAGAGCCAAGGACAGCCTGAGTTCGTTCCCCTCGTCTGGTGAAGCTGTCGTCGTGATAGCCTTGCTCTCCGGGATGTGCGGGCTGACGATGCGCCATGATGCGAGAGTGTGCGGCAACTTGGCGCGATGTTCCTGCGCGCGCGCTTTTCTCAACGAGCGCACGCCGGTTCATCAAATCATCGGTGTTCGGTTCCCTGTGACAGAGCGGCGATCGCTCCTTCGGAGAACGCGTCGATGGCTGCCGCTATACCGCTCGTCCAGCAGGGCGCGTTCGCGAGCGGCTTAGCTGCCCTCCTCACAGCCCTAGCCCTCGTTTCCTGCCGAGGGCCCAATCCACACCACCCCCGCCCCGCATGACGCCATTGAGGTGACTGCCGAGGTGTTTGTCGAGTGCAGGTGACCAGGGCACGAGCTTGAAGCTGAGCCCGTCATCGATCATCGCGAAGCGGCCTGAGGCAAGAGAGAAGCGCCGCCGGTAGGTACCAGCAATTTGCTCGCCCTCAGCAGCCTTCGTGAAGGACAGACCTGTCCCGGCGGCCAGTTGCTCACCGAGTGCATCAACCTCGCGAGCGCGAAGCGCTGCAATCAGGTTGCGCGCAAGTACGACACGGTCAGCCTCACGCCGCGCTAAGCCTTGCTCGACAAGGTGCTGGGTGCGGTTCTCCAGCGCCTGTTTGACCTGCTGTGCAAATCCGCCCTCGCCTAAGTTGGTTGGCCGATGCGCGACCAGTTGCCGGTCGAGCCAAGTCGCGCCGTCAGCACGGACCTGTTCTTCGATCGAGAGATCAGAACGGACAGCTAGGGCGACGCGGCTGCGGCCTTTTCCATTTTCGTAGCGCCGAAGCTCGACGATAGAACCTGGTGCAGAGTCTCCGGTGGCATCGAGATCTTGAAACCGGATGTAATGAGTGCGTCCGTCGATGCCGTCGACAATTGTGTAAGCAGAAGCGCGCAACTCGTCATCGAGGCCTCGTTCCATGAGCCTGCCGATGATCGGCACCTCGCTCGCCTCGCCCGCGAAAACTTGGTCGGCAGCGCCTCTGTCGAGCCCATGCTCGGTAAGGCTGCGATGCATGCGCTTGATGATGTCGCCTCGCTCGCCAAGCGCTCGCAGGGTGGCTTCGGCCTCGGCTACCATTGTCCATTGGCCTGCACCGATCGGGTGCGCGAGGCCGAGGCTTTCCAATTTACGCAATCGGCCGACCTTCACCGCGAGATACTCATCAGGCTTTCGGTCCGCGACGGGCGCGACGTCGATAATGCCATGCCTGTCGATTTCACGAACAAGCTGGCGGTCGAGGTGTGTCCAGCGTTCGGCCTCAATTTGTTGATGGAATGCACGACGAATTTCACGATCGGTCCTTTGGCCAAGCTCCTGAGTGATCAGATCCTGCGCACGACTGCGCATCCCATTTTTTATGTAGTCGCGAGAGATGACGAGATCCTGACCGTCCCCAGCTTTGCCGCGCAGGATAATGTGGACGTGGGGATTGTCGGTGTTCCAATGGTCGACGGCCAGCCAATCTAGGTTGGTGCCCAAGTCCTTTTCCATCTGCCCCATGAGGTCGCGGGCGAAGATCTTGAGATCGGCCATCTCCACCGCGTCCTCGGGCGAGACGATGAAGCGAAAATGGTGCCGATCATCCTCGCAGCGCTCGGCGAAATCCTTGACGTCGGCATCGTCGGTTTCCAGACCAAACATGCGCGCCTTCTCGCCGTCGCGGGTGACCCCTTCGCGACGCAGATAATTGAGGTGTCGCGCAAGCGGGCCATTCTGTCTCTTGTGATGACGGACCACGAGCGCCTTGACTGTGCAGGATCGAGAGCGGCTGGTAATGAAGCGATTGGCACGAAGGCTCGCCACCCGGCCTCGTCCGAAATATGAGCCGCGCCCGGCAGTGATACTGCCGTCGCGAGAGATCCTCCCGCCAGCTTTTTGCGCGGCGGCGAGCGCCTGAGCGATGAAGGGCCGTGCCCTTTGGCTCTGGCGCGAGCGGATACGGCCTGGCCGCACGCGGAAATCGTCATCACCTCTCACGACGTTTCACCCGCGATGTGCGGATCACGTTGAAACCCTTGCAGAAAATCAAGTCGGGCGATGTGCGGGAACTTCTGGCGATGTGCGGAAAGCTCGAGAAAAGGCAACCAAAACAACCGACCGACCGAGCCGCATATCGCGGCCTTTTATCTTGCCATCCCTCCCCGACTTCCCTGGGCGCCAGCACTTTCGCCGTCAATCGTGCGACAGAGCAGGTCAGAGTGCAATTTACGCGAGGTCCAGCGCTCATTGCGATGCACCGCGCGATCGTGGGATGAAGAGGCTGTTCCTGGCTAAGTTCGGTGCAGGACGAGCAACTTCAGAACCAACATCCGGCGTCGGCTCAAGCGCCGTGAGATCGTCCACCGCCGTGTCGATCCGCGAGGGCATGTTGGCGGAACGGATCTCCGTGAAGACCGTTTGGTCGACGGAACCGAAACCTCTTTTGCCGCGCCACCCGAGGTCATTTATCCGAGCAAAGTCGCGATCAAAAAGCTGCGAACCATCCGCGCTCGACCGATTTCCCGATCGTTCCGAGCGGGGCGGGATATCAACAGCTCCCTTGATCAGCGGCCTAAGTTTCGCGACGTAGTCGATCGTCTCACGAGGCAGAGGGCGACCCTTGGAAAGATGCTCCTGATAGCGTTGTGGTCCGGCGTTGTAGGCGGCCAGAAATCCCTTCCGACCGAAGCGATCGAACATCTCGCGGAGATACGCCGCACCAGCCAGGATGTTCTCTCGCGGATCGAAGGGATCGGTGCCGAGACCATGTTTGATGCGCAGTTCGGCCCACGTGGCGGGCATGATCTGCATCAGGCCAACCGCAAATTTGGGTGAGATGGCCCGGANTTGTGCCGTCGCAATGGCCTCGATCAACAAATCCAGGGCCGCACGGGATTTGCGGCTCGTGTCATCGTCGCCGCCGAGATAATGATAGGCTCGATCAAGATGCAACCAGGCAGCCGCGAAATCTGTTGTCAATGATGCCTCCATCGTGGCGCTCCCCAAGGGAGCCGTGCCATGCGCCGACAAAACGAAACGGAAATATCCACAGCGGCCTTTAATTCAAAGTCTAGCGGTATGGCGTGCAGCCNGCGTTTCGAAGCGCGGCGAGGAGCAGGTCGATGTGCCCGTGGATGTCATTGCGCGCCTGTTGGCGTAGCGGGAGACGATCCCAGCTTTCCAATGGATCGATTAAGCTGGCGAGTTCTCCATTGGCCGTGAAGGACACGACCGCCAGCCCGTCCTTGCTCAAGGCGAGGATTCCGGTTGTGCCGGTCGCATAGCGGATGGCCGCAATTCGCTGAAATTGAGGATCACCATCGACCCGGACCTCAAAAAGAAACCGCCCCGACGTCTGGTGGGCTAGCCTGGCTGCCTTGTCGCCAAAGCTCAGGGGCAGCAGCCGAACGCTTGCGGCCGCCATTTCGAACAAGAGAGCATCGAGGCCAACGTCTGCCGCCATGCGCAAACTGTGCGCGAAGCCGCAGCCAGCGCAATCAGGCCATGCAAGTTGTTCACAGCATCAAAGAGGGCTGGCCTCGCGAGAGCTCTCATGGCCACCGCAACCGTGACAAGCAGCTGCAAATTGTCATAGACCTGCCCACTGTGAGTGCGATCAGCAAATTGCGGCGGACCTTCGGGACGAGCGGCAGGGTGGTTTCAGGCAATGCTCCTGCGGAGCGCCGCCCTTAAGAAGCGGGTCAATGGTTATGCCGAATTGATTTTTCCTGCCCAGCCCCCGGCAGTTCTGGAGCGGACTGTTTTTTTCGGTCCGATGAGGTGGGCATTTCAGTTGCGTTGAGATCGCTGCATGATGGCGCCGCATCATCGGAAGACGCTTCGAGACAGGCTCAACTCGGTACGATCGCTCCCGGGACTCCCTGCCCTCGAAATTGATGAAGGTGACGTCGGCGGATGCCTGCGGCGGAACCGAATAGCTCCCCCGACGATTCACAGCTTCTCATCCTCCGACCGGGGGCGCTCACGCTGCCCGTCGGTAGGTCCAGAGCTGTGCGGGGCGGGATGTTGCGGACGACGAAATCATAGTGCGACACGACATAGCGGTCCGGCATCTTGATCACTGGTAACAAAGGTCCGCAGGTAATTTGAATCACAGGGCTCCCAGCAGGAATGCGGGCTAGCAAATCCTCGAACAGGGCACTGCGCTGCTCCATCGGAAAGCTCAACATCGGCACTGCGCTTTCTCCCTGCTACGGAGCTATTTGTCCGGGTCATTTTAACTAGGCGCCCGCCGCCACGGGCGGGCGACGCCGGCATCAACCGGCGGGCAGATGCGCCGAGGGCAACAAGCGCGCCTGACGCAACGCCGCCAGATCGGCCGAGCCGGTGCAGAAGCAGGCAACGGCCAACTGGCGGATGACGATCTCGAAATGCGCGACGACCGCCTCGGTGGACACCGTCGCCGCGCGCAGCACGCCGGCCGCTTGCCCGGCGATGTCCGCGCCCAGGCGGATGGCCTTGGCCACGTCGACGCCGTCGCGGATCCCGCCCGAGGCGATCAGCTTCACCGTTGGCAGCGCCCGACGTACCGCCTTCACGCTGGCCGGGGTCGGAATCCCCCAATCGGCGAACGCCATCGCCACTGCACGGTCGGCGACATCGCGGGCGCGCTCGCCCTCCACCGCGGCCCAACTGGTGCCGCCAGCGCCGGCCACATCGATCACCGCCACGCCCGCCTCGACGAGCGCACAGGCCACCGAGGCGGACAGGGCCGACCCCACTTCCTTGGCCACGATCGGCACGCCCACACTGCGCGCGGCGCGAGCGATCTGCGCCAGGATGCCGCGCCAGTCACGGTCGCCCTCCGGCTGTACCGCTTCCTGCAGCGGATTGAGATGGACGATGAGCCCGTCGGCCTCCAGCGCATCCACCGCCCGGCACGCCAGGTCCAGGCCGTCGGCCTCGCGCAGTTGCGCGGCGCCGATATTGGCCAGCAAGGGAATGTCTGGGGCCAGCCGGCGCAGCGCGCGCGTCAGCCCCTGGGAGTTGCGAGATTGCAGGCCCACGCGCTGTGAACCGACGCACATGGCGATCCCCAAGGCTTGCGCTGCCTCGCTCAGATGCCGGTTGATGGCCTCCGCGCGTGGCATGCCGCCGGTCATGGAGCTGATCAGCAGCGGCGCGCGCATGGTCTTGCCCAGCAGCGAAGCGCGCAGATCGATCTGCGTCAGGTCCAACTCGGGCAATGCGCAGTGTTCGAAACGGATGTACTCCCAGCCGGCGGCGACCGTGGCCCGCGCCGTTCGCTGGTCCAGCACGATGTCCAAATGGTCGTCCTTGCGCCGGCTCAGGGCGGTGTCGCTCATGCTCGCTCCATCCGTCGAATCGGGTGACGGCGTAGCATCGGATCGGACCGACGGCAGCGCGCGCACGCCGCCGCCTCCCGCGCGTTGAGGCCGGCGCACGCTAGCCTCCCCCCGCAGCGTCGCTGCGGTAGCGGCTGGTCGAGGTCTGATAGTACTGCGCGCGGATGGCGGCCATGGCCTCGATCAACGGTCCCCATGGCGCGGGAAAGCGTTCTTCCGCCATGACCTGGTGCAGCATGCGCGTCTGGCCGGCCAGCTCGTCGTTGAGGAACTCCAGCACAGGCATGGCCGGGTAGCGCTGCAGCAGCAGGATCGCCGCATTGTCGACCTCGCCGGCCGACCTGTCCTTGTCGCGTCCATGCAGATCGTTCTGCAGGCGCCCTATCGCGGAGATGAGCCGCAGGACCTGGCGAAACGCGGGACGCGCGCGCAAGGTCGCCATGTCCAGTCCCCACAGCAACGACAGGCAACAGAGCACGTTCGCGTAGGCGATCGAATCGATGCCATTATGCAGGTACTCGGCGTAGGACCAGCGTTCCGCCCCTGCCGCCTGCGCGTGTCCGGCGCGCAGCGCCGCGCAGTAACACCGGGTATCGTCGAGAAGCTGAGCATAGTCGCGACGATCGTAGGCGAGCGCGGCCAGCGAAGCGCGCAGCACAGCGCAGCTCTCGAATCCGGGCAGCGCGCACGGCACGCCCTTCCCCAGCGCCTGCTCCACCGCGGTGAGCTGCTCCTGCGCGATCAGGCCCCGGTCGTTGCAGTCGTCGAGCCAGAACAGCAGCGCCAATTCGCGATAAAACGCCACGATCAGCGTTTCGTCCTGCGGATCGCGCCCGGTGCGGGCGCTGGTGTCGCGCAGGCTCGGGTGGATGCGCTGCAGGATGTATTGGCCGCCCCTCACCGCTTCCACGGCATGCTCGTCGGCGAACCCGGTCAGGGAATGCCCCCACTCCAGCACCTGCTGCAGCGCGCGTTCGGTCTGGCTCATGGCGCCGCTCCTGCTCCCTCGGCCAAACCGCGCCGCCCCCAACGGAGCGCCAGCCACAACCCGGCGAGTTCGGCCACGCGCACGACCCGGGTGGGGCAATACAGTTCCTTGCCGATCCACAGCGGCGTCTGCGGCAATGCATGCGCCGCATGGCGGGCGAGCATCCACTTCAGCGCACGCGCCACCGCCTGCGCGATGCGCCGGCGCCCTGTCGGCTCTTCGCTCCCGTCCATCACGTGCAACGCGAACAGCGCATAGGCAGTTTCCTCGAATGTGGACGCGCGACCGGCGCCCCAGCCGCCGTCGTCGCTCTGCGCCTGCAGCAGTGCCGCCAGCGCGCGCTCGTCGCGCCACTGGGGCTTGCCTTGCGCAAGCGCAGCGACCGCATGCGCGGTGGGATACAGCCACGAAACGTGCCATTTTTCGTTGTCCCATAGACCGTGCGGGTTGCGATTGGCCTCGATGTAGGCGCTGGTGCCGGCAGCGGGCTTTCCCAACAGTCGCAACGCATGCAGGGCATGGATGTTGGTCGACACCGAGGCATTGCGCTCGCCGGGGAAGGTGACGAACAGCTCGCCGGTTTCGAAATGGCGCAACGCATCGACCGCCGGGTCGCGGCCTGCAAGGCGCAGGACGCCCAACGCAACGGCGGTGTCGTCAGCATCGGCCGCGAAGTGCAAGGCCGGGCCCAGACCGCGCACGCCCAGCCGGGCATCGAGCTGTGCGACGATCACGCGCACCGCCTCGGCGAGCGCGGGATGCGCGAACAGCCCGGCCAGATGCAGGGTGTACAGCGACCAGCACGGCTCGAACACATTAATCGGCCAGACGCCGGGAACGACACCTTCGATCCCGCTGCGGGTCGCCCGCGATGCCGCCTGCAGATACGCGTCGGCGCGCCCGACCTGCGGCGTGCTCCCCTGTGTCACGGCGTGCGCACGCCACGCGGCTGTGGCCGCCGGACTGATGCCGATGCTGCCGTCGTCATCCGGGCATGCGGTGGTCGGCGACGTCCCCCAGGCTTCCCAGGAGTGCAGCAACGGATGGCCGCTCGGCAACGTCGCCACCGCCCCCAGCTTGACCATGCGCGCTTGCCGCAGCGGCAACAGCGCCGCGTGGCGCGGGAACGCCACGCCGCCCAGCAAGGATGCGGCCTCGCCGCACAACTGCGGCAGGATCAGCTCCGCGCCGATCGGCGCGTCTTCCGGCACCGCATGCGCGTAGGGATCGGGCTGGCGCTCGAGGAATCGGATTGCAGCCTGGACTGCATCGGCAGCGCCGGGAAGAGGATCGGCACGCTGCAAGGCCAGCAACGCCGCCCACGTGGGCGCATGGCGGAACAGCGGGAAGTCCGCGCTTCCCCATCCGCCATCGGCCTGTTGCTGCGCAATGAGCCACGCGTATGCGTCCTGCCGACCGGTGACGTTGCCGTGGAACTGCAGAGCTCGCGCCGTGTCGTAGACGGATGGACCGACGCCGCCGCCGTCGCTCATCTCGCTCAGCAGGTGGCGCAATTCGGAAAAAATCTGTTCGGACAGCGCGTTCACGCGGGACGTTCCTTCTGCAGGCGGTTGACGAGAACCAGGATCGGGCAGACGCCGGTCCGCCGCATAGGGTTGTTGCGCGCAGCGCGCCGCTATGCGCCGTGCGGTGCCGGCCAACTGCAGCAATCGGCGCCGCGGACTCGGACACAGCGCAGCATGCACCGCTGCCGCCGGCCGATCGCAACGGCACAGGGGCAATTCCATGCGGACGGGCGCGCTCATGCGCATGGCGCGTGCTTGTACAGATACGCATTGGCCCGCTGCAGCATCTGCGCCAGCCGTTCCGCACGCGGCCCCAGCGGGACGATGGCCTCGCCGGCGTCGCTCAACAAATCAAGCGCGAACTGGCGCGCTGCCTGCAGCCCCATGATCGACGCGCAGGTCGGCTTCTGCGCCGCCGCGTCCTTCCCGGGGGTCTTGCCCAGCGTCGCGGTGTCCGCTGTCGCGTCGAGAATGTCGTCGACCACCTGCAACGCCAGCCCGAAACAGGCGCTGTAGCGATCGAGCGCACAGTACAGCGCAGCGTGTGCGGCATCCTCCGCGATGGCGGATAGCGCGCCCATGCGAACGGACGCGCGCACTAGCGCTCCGCTCTTCATCCGGTGCATCGCCACGATCGTGTCCAGCTCGACGTGCTTTCCGACCAGCGACAAATCCATGGCCTGCCCGCCTGCGGCACCCTCGGCGGACACCGCCTGCGCCAGTTCGCGCACGAGCGCGATACGGTTGTCGCCCGGCGCATCCAGGCTCGCCAGGGTCAGGAAAGCGTGCGCCTGCAACGCATCGCCGACCAGGATCGCAGTGGCTTCGCCGAACTTGACGTGCACGGTTGGAAGGCCGCGGCGAAGCACGTCGTCATCCATCGCGGGCAGGTCGTCGTGGACCAGGGTACAGGCGTGCATCATCTCGATGGCGGCGCCGACGTCGTCGAGCATGTGCGCCGGCGTGTCGGCCAGTGCGCCGGCAGCCAGACAGAGCAAGGCGCGGGTGCGCTTCCCGCCGTGCAAGGTGGCGTAGCGCATCGCCGCCATCAGTTCGGTCTCACCGTCCTCTTCGGCGTCGAGAAGACGCGCCAGCGCCTGTTCGACCCGCTTTGCGCCGTCCTGCATCCAAATCTCCGGCAGCAGCCTGCCGGATGCGCCGCACGCCTGCGCACCCAATCTGCCGAGCGCGGAAACGCCAGTTCGGTCGTCGTGTAGCGTGGAACCGGTCTGCACGTTGTTCATGTCCTTGTACCTGACAGGAGACGGCCACCGCGAGCGGCAGCCGCCGTGGTGTTGCCGGGGTCGCACCGAGCGCGCGCAAGGTGCAGCAATGCCGCGCGTCGCCGGCGCCGCTGCCTCGCCACACGGGGCATGCGATGCCAGCTCATGAGAATCCGATGCGGATTTTCATGGACGGATGTGCGGTCGGGTAATAGCGCCGGCCTTTTTCGACGCCGCTCAGCAACCGCGGCCGCAACCCGGCCTTTTGCATGGTCAGCGCCAAGGCGATGCAGAACTGCACCATTTCCAGCCATACCAGGTGGTAGCCGATGCAGACGTGTGGGCCGGTACCGAACTGCAGCATGTCCACCGGCCGGATCGGCTCCGTGCGTTGCAGCCACCGCTCCAGGCGGAACTGATCAGGCGCCTCGTGCAGCAGCGCCGAGGTCGAGAAATGCAGCAGCGGGATGCACAGGTCGGTGCCCACGGGAATCCGCCGCTGGCCGAGTTGCAATTCTTGCAGCGCGCGCCGCGGCAGGAGCGTGATCGCCGGATGCACGCGCAGCGTCTCGCGGAACAGCGCCTCGGCGACCGGACACTGCGCCAGGTCCGCGTGCCGGGTCGGCACCGCGCCCACGCGTTGCGCCTCCTCGACCAGGGCGTCCCACAGCACAGGCCGCCGCGCCAGCTCGATCACCAACCAGGCCATCGTCGAGGCGGTGGTGTCGTGACCGGCAAGCAGCAGCACGCGGATATTGGCGACCAGGACGTCATCACAGAGCGCATCGTCACTGCCATCGAAGGCGCTCACCATGTCGTTGATCACCCCGGTGCGCGCGGCATGCGCGCGCGCGTCGCGGACGAACAGGCGCAACTGCGCGTCGATCCAGTCGCGGGCGGCGCGGCCGCGCCGCAAGGGCAGTCCGGGCAGGTCGACCGGGGGCGCGACGACCAACTGCAGCAGTTGCCGGTACTTGCGATGCCATCCCGGCAGGTCCTGCGCGGGGATTCCCATGAGGCTGAAGATGAGCTTGAGCATCAGGTCGCCGGTTTCAGGCAGGATGGTTACCTCGCGGCGGTCGCGCCACGCCTGCACCCGCGCCAGGATGACGGGCGCGAACAGGTCGCCGATGCCGGCCTGGGTCAGCCCCTTGGGCAGGAACGCCGCCTTGATCGCATCGCGCGCCTGCCGGTGCGCGCCGCCGTCCTGGGCGACCAACGTTCCGCCAAGCAATTCGGGCGCGATCTCTTCGATCAGCGCCGAGGACACGTCCTTGTGCCGGAGCAGTGCGAACGCATCAGGATCCATGCAGGTCATCAGGTGTCCGGCAGGGCCGAAATTCAGCCAGAAGTGGCTGCCCAGCGTCCGTTCCGCGCGCCGCAGCAGGCGCGGCAGGTCGCAGGCGATGGCGGGAAGATGCCCGACCAAGGGGAAAGCGCCGGGCACGACCGGGATGTCGTACCGCAGCCGGTGACGACGGTCCAGTGGGTTGAGCAGCATGTTCATCAGCAGCGCGCCGCTTCGGCAGTGTCGCCGGCAGCCCGCGCGTCGGGGCTGTTGCCACCATCGGCGTACGTCGGCACATGCGCCAGCATGCCGCCGTCGATACACACGACCTGGCCGGTGATGAACGCAGCAGCGTCGGAGAGCAGGAACGCCACCAGCGCGGCCACGTCCTCGGGTCGGCCGACGCGCGGCAAGAGCTGGTGCCGGTGAAGATGCCGTTGCATGCGCTCGTCCAGCTTGGCGAGGAGACGCTCGGTCATGATGAGACCCGGCGCAACCGCGTTGCAGCGGATCTGCGCATGGCCGTACTGGGTGGCGAGCGAGGCCGACAGCATGTTCATCGCCGCCTTCGACGCGGCGTAGGACGTCTGCGCGGTGTCACCGCTGAGACCCTGGCACGACGACATGTTGACGATCGCGCCACCGCCGCGGGCGATCATCCGTGGGATGGCCTGCCGGCAGCAGAGCAGCGTGCCGCGCAGATTGGTCGCCATGGTCTGATCCCAGACCGCCAGGTCCAAGTCGAGGATCGCGCGGTCGCGGGGGGTCAGATGCATGGCGCTCGCGTTGTTCACCAGCAGGTCGACCCCACCGAAGTGCCGCTCCGCCGTTTCGAACAGTGCTGTCACCGCCTCCGCATCGGCGATGTCCATGGCCAGGTCCAGCGCGTGGCCCGCTTCGGCCGCGATTTGCGCGGTGCACGCGATGGCCGCCGAGCCGTCAATGTCGGCCACCACCACTCTGCCGCCCTCGCGCGCGATGGCGAGGGCGCATGCCTTGCCGATGCCGGCGCCGGCGCCAGTTACCACGGCCACCTTGCCTTCAAACCGTCCCATCGTGTCCTCCTGGATTGCGTTGGTCTTTCGCGGCAGGCTGCTCGGCCTCCGCCGGAGAAGGCGCAGGGTCGGCGCTTGCGCGCTCGTCATTGCCCGCGTCGCTTTCGATGACCCGAATGGCGGCGACCGGGCACTGGCTGGCCGCGAGCCGCACCGCGGCGTGCAGCGCCTGCGGGACCATCGCCACGCACACTTCGGCCACGCCGTCCGGTTCGCGCTGGCGAAAGGTGCCCGGCAGCGTCAGCACGCACTGGCCGGTGGTTCCGCACAGATCCTGGTCGACCACGACGCGCATCTCAGCCCCCCGCCTGCGCATTCAGCCGCACCGGCAGCGCGCGAAACGTCCGAAGGAACGCGGAGGGCTCTCGGGTCGGCTGCTCGGCCAATGCCAGCGTGGGGAAGCGCGCCTGGATCCGCGGCAGGCTCTCGGCCAACTGCACCCGGGCCAGTTGCGCACCAAGGCAGAAGTGGATGCCGTGGCCGAAGCTCAGCATGATCTTCCCCTCGATCGACATGCCAGGACTGGTGCCGTAGAACCGCGCGGGATCGAAGCGGTCAGGATCGGCGAAGGCGTCCGGGTCGCGATTGCCGGCCGCGATCAGCACGCGCACGTCCGCGTTCTTCGGGATCACCACGCCGCCCAGTTCGATGTCGCGCTGGGCGATACGCGGAATGGAGCTGAACATGGCGGGCGCGTCGCAGCGCAGGACCTCTTCGACGAATGCCTCCACCCCCACGGCGTCTCCCTGCAGCCAGTGCCGCTGTTCGGGATACGCCAGCATCGCCAGGACCGCATGGTCGATGGTCGCAGCAGTGGTGGCGAAGCCGCCCAGCAGCATGCCCCACAGCATGCTGATCAACTCCGCATCCGACAGCGTGTCGGTGTCGTGGTCGTGTGCGCCGACCAGCGTCGACACGATGTCGTGGCGGGGATCGGTGCGCTTGCGCTCTACGAGGTCGCCGAAGTAGGCCTGCACCGTGGCGCTGGCCTCGTCCGCCGAGGCGAGCTGGGGATCGCTGGCGTGCGGCCTCAGGCCTTCCAGAATGGCGCCGATGCCTGCGGAGAACCCGAACATGTCATCCTGGGGCATGCCGAACAGTTCGGCGAAGACCAGCATAGGCAAGGCCAGCGCGAATTCCCGATGCAGGTCCACCGCCTCCCCGCGCTCCAGCGGGGGCGCCATGCCGTCCAGGCGCGCTGCGACGATGCGCGCGATGCTCGGCCGCAGGTTGTCGATCTGGCACTTGGTGAAATCGCGCGAGATCAGCCGGCGCAGACGTGTATGCGTCGGTGGTTCCTTCATCGCTAGCGTGGACGCCAGCAGGTTGAGCGACAGGCTGGTCGCCGCACGCGGGAAATAGCGCGCCAGTTCGCCCGGCGCCGGTCCCCGAAACGCATCGCCCGTAGCCTTGAGCGCCCAGTAGATGTCGGCGTGGCGGCTCAACAGAAAGAGGCCCGACGCCGCGCGATGCACCGGATCGTGCTCGCGCAACCACCGCATGAACGGATACGGGTCGTGGATGCACGCTGGCGACGCCAGTTCGGCGAAGGCGTCCCGGCATGCTGCCGTGGTTTCTTGCACGTCCATCTTGGTTACCTGTTGGCTGGCTGACCCTGACCGGCGCGCGCCAGGCGCGCCGGCAAATTGCGGAGAAGATCGCGATTCCCGGCGGCGTCCGCGCATCACCAGAGCACCGGGAACTCCTCGAACCCGCCAGTGATGATCTGCTTGCGCAACTTCAGTTCTTCGGGCGCAACGGCCAGGCGCAGCGCGGGAAAGCGCTGGAAGATCGAACCGAACACCACCTTGAGTTCCAGCCTGGCCAGCGCCATGCCGATGCAGTAGTGCGGCCCGTGGGAGAACGCCAGGTGCGGATTTTCGTCGCGTCCGATGTCGAAGATTTCCGGGTCGTCGAAATGGCGTGGATCGAACGACGTCGCCGGCAGGCCGACCAGCACCTTGCTCTCCGCGGGAATATGCACGCCTGCGATGGTCACGTCGGTCCTCGGATAGCGCATGATGCCGTCCCAGCCCGCGCCCGGCGGGTACATGCGCATGATTTCCTCCACCGCCTTGTCCACCAGGGATGGATCGCCGACCAGGCGTTCGCGCTGTCGCGGATGGCGGAACATGGCCAGCAGGCCGAATTCGATCTGCGCGAGGGTGCTCTCGTGCCCCGCCACCAGCATGCCCGCCGCCAGGCCGCTCGCCTCTTCCTCGGTCGCCTTGCCCTGGTCGACCGCCGCGAGCAGATCCGTCAGGAGGTTGTCGCCCGGATCCTGGCGCTTGTCCCGCATCTTGCCGCGAATGTAGGCGAGCAGTTCTTCCCAGGCCAGGCGCGACGCGCTACGCGGGCCGCTTTCATGCTGGTGCGTCATCACCTCGTCGGACAGCCCGGCGAAAAAGGCGTGATCCTCGTAGAGCACGCCCATCAGCGCGCTGATGACCATGGCCGGAAGCGAAAAGGAGAGGTGGCGCCGCAGGTCGGCGGGCTGGGGCTGGGCCGCCAGCGTCTCGAACAACTGCGCGGCGATCGCCTCGACCTGCTGCGCGAGCAGCTTCACCCTGCGGTTGCTGAAGGCCGGCGCCACGATCGTGCGTAACCGGGCATGCTCGCCCCCCTCGTGCGAGACCAGCCACCCCGGCGAACCGAGAATCACCGAATCCGGGGTGAATCCCGCCGGCGGCATTCCCGCGGGCCGGAACGCCGCGTCGGACAGCACCGCCTTGGCCTCGTCGTAACCTGTCACCCACCAGCCCTCGTGCCCGGACGGGAAGCGCACGCGGTGGATCGGACCGGTGGCGCATAGCGCCAACATCTCGGGCGAGGGCTCGATGTGATCGACGCGCCACATCGGCAGCGTCGGCAAGGGTTGTTCGGACATGGTGGCGCTTCACTATCTAAGCCATGGAAGGGCGGAATGTGACCGGCAGGCGCTGCGGGCAGCGAAGAGACGTTTGGTCGCCGTAAGGGCTCGCAAGGGGCTGGCAGGCTGGATCGCACCGATCGGCTCGGCACCGCGGCTCGCGAAAAGGCGTAGAATTGAGGGCGTCATGGAGGACCAGCAGAAGATTATGAGGCGTGCTATTAATCGTGGCGTAACGCGAGACAGAGTTCCCCGGCCCGGCATTCGCTAGTCTCCACGGCGGCGTTCCGCCGCCTGGCGGGTCAGCGCTTCGGCGACTACATTTTCGGCAAGAGTGATCATGGTGCGATTCTCCTTCGTTCCTGACGTTCGCGGATAACGCAGCATGTACCGTGCCAGACGGAGAACCGTTTCAAACGATACGATAGCTCTGCTGTCACGATGCATATGTCCAACATCGTGTCGGATATCGGACAACGCCGAACACGTTCGTGCGAACTGTGAATTCCTGCCGCGCCAGGTTTTGATCGCCTGCTGCGCTGCCATCAGCAGATCGCGACCGCAGCACGACCGCACTCGCCTGTTGCGCCTTGCGCTCACGGCAACAAAGTACTTCGTCGAGGCCGACGGGTCGCCTCGATAGCCTTGGCATCGCAGGTATCGTGCCGCAATGGCGGGTCAAGTCGCGCGGTGGCGCGGGCTGACTGCCGGTGTTGTCTGTCGCTTGCCTCCTGGCGCTTCTACGACGTGGCCAGCGTTTTGCCGCAGATCACTGCCTCGCGAAGATAAGACCGATAACTTCTCTGGGTTTGGGAAAGGAATTAATAAGGCAATGCAGTCCACCACCGTCCTTTTGTTCGGAGGCGCGACAATAGCGGTGAAGTGGACGATCACTTTCAAGGGGAAGAACGAGTTCGGTGACGTTTGTCGTTGCGACGTCGACAAGAGCTGGCAGCGCCTGTTTGGCGGTGACATCGGCCTGTCGGTCGACGATGGCAGGAAGATCATGGCCGCGCTGCAGGGCGCGGTCGTCAGCCATGAGGCCGAGCGCTCCCCTCTTTCGTGTCTACCCGGATTGCCACGCCTTTCGGCCGATCAGGACTATACGGCACGCCGTATCCGAACTGTCTCTGGACAGTGAAGGTGCTATCCCCGCCGGATGCTGTGCAGGGATTGCCATCCGGGCATGGTCGTTACCTTCTTGCCGCTGAAGGAGATTTGCCCGGAGCGGGCCACGCCCGAGCGGATGGAACTGGCGGCGCGGCTGGGAAGCATAGATGCCGGGGAGGCCCTAGATACCGGCTTCATATGATTGAGATTCAGGGTCAGTGCCGTATCGTGGGCGCAATCAGCACTTGGCGCTGAACTACGACGTCGCCCGTGTCAACACCATCATCGATCCGTGAGGTCATGAGCGAACACGCGCCCTCTACGTCAGAGCCCCGCCTTCCCACAACCACATTGCGCCCACGGCAGAATCAGGCTAGAAACTAGATTGATCAAATAAGTGGTTGTGTGTTTTGGGAAAGGCGATCGTTGATAAACTTGGCGCTAGATGGGGTGCTGAGCGCCGCATAGAGTTCATTGACTTTAAGCTCAGTTGGGAGGGCACGGTCAACCGCGCGCAGTTGGTCGAGTTTTTTGGGATTTCAGTTCAGCAAGCTTCGGCCGATTTGGCATCATACGCGGGACGGTGGCCTGCGAACCTCATCTATGATCGTAGCGCCAAAACTTATCGAGCCGCTCCTAACTTTGTTTCTGGCCATGCTCGCCTCGGTGCGGAGTACTACTTGGATCAGCTTGTCGCAAAAAAGGCGGCAGGCGATCAGGTTCCTAGCTTCATTGGATGGGAGCCTCCATGTGAAGTCCTTAGCTATCCGTCGCGGCCGGTCAGAGCTGCGGTCCTAAGGGAGGTTTTGGCGGCAATTCGCGAGGGCAGAGAGGTTGAGGTGACTTATCAGTCGATGCGGGGACCCGACGCCTCGGTCCGTTGGATAGCGCCGCACGCATTGGCAAACGATGGGACGCGATGGCATGCGCGCGCTTGGTGTTTCGAGTGCGCCGAGTTCAGAGACTTCGTGCTCTCTCGGATAGGAAACGTGCGGGCATCGCGCCCACTCACGGTCGACTCTCTTCTAGATCAAGAGTGGCACACATCCGTAGACATCGTTCTTCGGCCGAGGGACGGATTGTCAAAAAGCCAGAGAGCGACTGTCGAGGCGGAGTACGGCATGAAGAGCGGCCGACTCCTGCTCAGATCACGTCGGGCGCTAGCGTACTATGTATTGCGTCAGCTGCATCTTGAACCGCCCGCCGATGCGAGCGTGGCTGAGCAGCCAATTGAAGCCGAGATTACGGCTGATCTGGCTGGGCTAATCGAGGCGGGAAGAAAGCGCCCTTACCAAGGAGAACTGTATTGAGCGACAACGAGCACGGCGACAAACATGATGACAAGCACGACGATAACTTCGAATTCTACATTGACGGTACACTTTACACGACGGACCAACACCATTTGACTGGCCTTCAAATCAAAACTATCGGCCAAGTCCAGGGGAACTTCCTGCTCTACGAAGAGGCGGAGGGGGACAAGCCCGATATGGCTGTCTCAGATGGTCAAACCGTCACGTTCAACCGTGGACACGTGAGGCACTTCTTCTCGGTCCCACCTGCGACGTTCGGCTGGAATTGAGCATATGGTTGAGGATCAATTCGCCGACTTGAAGAAACGGGTCGCTGAGTTCAGCCCCGCTTCCGACGTCACGATGACCGCGCTACCAGGAGGTAGCGCGCTCATTAAGGTCACTGGGATCGCTATTGAGGGGTGGAACCGTCCTACGGCAGACATACTCTTCGTTGCGCCAGTCGGGTATCCCGGTGCCGTTCCTGATTGTTTCTGGGTAGAGCCAAACGGGATCCGCGTCGGCGAAGCTGGAACGCCTCAAAACTCGAACGATTCAAACGCCATTCCGAGCGACGTCGTTCCAAATCGCAGTACGACGTGGTTCTCGTGGCACATGCAGGGGTGGAATCCGAACAAAGATAGGCTCTACAGCTTTTTCCTCGTCATTCTTGACCGATTGCGGCCGGCTCGATGAGCTACTTGTGCTTGGACGATCAGGATCTCAAAGAGTTGCGCGAGCGCTTGCTACCCTCCGACCAGGAGCATTGCGCGGTGCTCTATGCGGCCGAATGCAAACTGAACGACGGGCAATTTCGTCTCCTCGTTCGCGAGATTGAATACCCCACGGTGGAAGACTACACAGTTCAATCGATCGATCGGGCTGAATTGTCGCCCCACTTTGTGGCCCGTGTCTCAAAACGCGCCCGTACACAGAATCTGAGTTTGGTTTTTACCCACACCCACCCGGGTGTCGAGCCTCCTGTGTTTTCGCTCATCGACAACGGCGGCGAACGGCTATTGGCCGACTTCTTGGTATCTCGAGGTCAGCACCGAAACCATGCGGCGTTGGTTCTGAGCGAGGGCGGTTTGCGCGCAAGGCGATTGGGGGCGCAAGAGGAACTTCGGGTAATCGCGCTCGGCGCAAAGCGAAAAGTGGAATTCGAACCACTTGTTGGGGCGTCGGACTACTCTCGAGTGTTCGACCGACAGGTGCGTGCCTTTGGTGCGGCGGGGCAACGACGGCTGGGCGCCCTGCGCGTCGGTATTGTTGGGCTTGGTGGCACGGGTTCCGTTGCGTCCCAACAGCTAGTCCACCTAGGTATACGTCATTTTCTGCTCATTGATCCCGATACTATCGAAGAGACCAATCTTAATCGCGTGGTCGGTGCCACACCAAGTGATATTGGCGCGGGAAAAGTCGCCGTCGCGTCGCGCTACATTAAAGAATTCAACGCGGCGGTGGGCGTCGAGGCCATTACGGGTGACGTGGTCTACGATGCAGTTGCCCAGAAGCTCGCGCAGGTTGATCTCATTCTGTGCTGCACCGATTCCCATGGCAGCCGGTCCGTCGTGCAGCAGGTGGCATATCAGCACTTGATTCCGTGCATCGATGTTGGCTCGACCATCATCCAACGCAAAGGCGAAGTTACCGGCATCTACGGGCGTGTCCAACTCCTTGCCCCGACGCTCCCATGCCTCTGGTGCAGCGAGCTTCTCGACGCCAGTGAGGTTCGGCGCGACATGATGAACGAATCGGAGCGTCGGCTCGATCCCTATATTGTCGGATCGCGTGAGCCCGCTCCATCGGTCATTTCCTTGAACGGCACCGTCGTATCTCTCGCAGTCACGATGATGTTGGGCATTATTGCGGAGGCGCCGGTCAATGCAACCCACCTCATTTACAGCGGCATGGCACCGTCAGTTCGATCGGTGCGGGGGACGCGAAAACCCGACTGCTTCATTTGTTCCAAAAATGGCGCTCTCGCATGGGGCCATGATCGGCCTCTCTTCACGAGACGTGACTAACCATGCCCATCTTAGAATTTCCAGTGAGACAACCTCGCAAACGGGTCGCCTTTGTACGAAGCGGCCCACCTGCCGATGTAAAGGCGGCGCTGGAATCGTGGGGCTATGACTGCTTTATGCTTAGCGAAGCAACTTTGCAGTCGCCCGGAGTGATCGAAGGGACCGAAGCTGTCGTTATTCAGCAGAATCCTGACAAGCCCAGCACGCTCAGTCGGGATTTGGAGACCTTCGCTCCCGTCCTTGATTACGACTGTCGCGTATACGTCTTTGCTGCGGGCGATGGCAAATCTCAAGACAGTTTGTTTGGTCTCATCAATCGACTAGAGTTACCGACATTTGGCCTTTCCCCCGAGGCCTTGGCTCAGTTGTCGGGCGATTGGTACGATCCATCCCTGCTGGTATTCGGACCCGCTGTACACATCTTGTACGAGCAAGATCGTGGTCGTCTGCCCGAATTGATCGCGCGCAATCCGGCGGGGCGAGCCCCCAACCGGGGTCTTGTGTTCGGAGGCGCCGATCTCAATGCGGAGAGAACCAAGCTGCTGCAGCGCGCTTTCGCTGACTGTTCCTCAATTACACTTTTTCAAAAGACTGACGGCCTGTCAGGTGTTGATGCATATGAGGCTTTCGCGCAGTTTGCGGAAAATACGGTGGGAGGACCCGCCTTGTATCACTGCTTCGTCAAGGTAGGCCCGCGCACAAAGGTCACCCGAGAATTTCAAAACTACCAAAATACCGCACTTGAAAACATTCCGTTCCACCTCGGACCCAGGCTCCGCGTGGAACGGTGCGTTTTGGGACGCTCGGCGGGTCTCATAACGAGTGACTTCGTCGTGGGAGGCGAAACGCTGCGCGACGGTGTCAGAGACGGCAGAGGCGTTCACGCTATTGGGCATCTTTTCAACCAGACTCTCATAGCTTGGAGGCGGGCTGCAAAAGTAGAAGATGACTGGCCGCTTAGCGCGTTTCTGCTCGGCCACCTTGCTCAGCGGAGCCAAATTCCAGCGCATCGCAAACCGTTCATAGAAAGCTGCGGCGCCACGCACTCCTTCGAGGATCTGAAACGAGGGCTCGTCCGAGGAATTGGAAAAGAGCCCGTCCTAGTCGGTGTGATTCATGGAGATTTGCACGCTACGAATGTGCTCGTTCGGATGAACGACGCGATCATCATCGACTTGGAACGTGTTGAGTTCGGAAAGCCCCTCCTATTTGACGCTGCGTCTTTGGAAGCGGGTCTATTCATCGACGGATTTATCCTCGACAAACGAACAGTGCAGGAAATTCTGAAGTCCGTGTCCACCCTATATACGACCAAGGCCTTTCGCCACGACGATCTTCACTGCTCCGCATCGGATAAATCCGCTTGGTTTTTCGACAGTGTGCGTCAGGTGAGGATGCAGGCTCGACAGATGGAGGCTAGGCCGCTTCAATACGCGCGCATCTTAGCCGCTGTTTATTTAAAGAAGGCGTGCAACCCAGAGAATCTTGATTTTGCCGGAGTTCTTGACGGAACTGTGGGCCGAGAGAAGGTGCGGGCAGCGGCTTTCGCCATTGCGGAAACGATCATTGCGGCTTTGCCGTAGAACGAGAACGTCTATGAGCCGCGAACAGATTTCGCTTAAAGCCGAGGTCACCTCACGAGTAGGAGCTGCTGAGCTCATCAAAGAGCCTGGCGACGCCGTGCTCGTGGTGCGGGGGACACCTCGCTGGCTGCTGCTTCGCTGTCCATGTGGCTGCGGCGAAGAAATCCCCATTAATCTGGACCACAGGGCAGGGAAGGCCTGGAGGCTCTACGAAGCGGCGTCTGAGGCCCCCACTGTCTTCCCGTCGGTGTGGCGTGACACCGGATGTGAGAGCCATTTCGTCATCTGGCGCGGCCATATCTTAATGTTCGGGCTCGGCAGAAAGGGATATTCGCCCCGCGAAGCACTCGATCTGGCGACATTGGGGAAGCGCGTGTTGTCAGCTTGGCCAGCTTCAGGCCTCGCATCCTACGTCGACGTAGCGGATAGGCTGCGAGAAATTCCCTGGGATGTCCTGGAAGCGTGCCAAGATCTTGTTGCCGCCGGTGTGCTAACCGAGGGCGAGGGACAGCAACGCGGTACCTTTGAGCGTAGGTAAACCCCCGGCGATCTACCTGCTCGGGTGCGGAGGTCAGGTGCTCGCCAGCCAACGGTCGGAACTTGCGGGCGGACACGAACTTCCGCATGTCCATCACGATCCGCAGCGGCTTTGTCTGCATTTGTCCGATCAGGCGAATGGAGGTGCAGGTGCGCATCCGACCAGAAGTTTCGCAAGGAGGGCGGTGGCACTCACGGTACGATGCACGGCGTGGGCGGCCGCCGGGAGGCATTGGCGATTAGGAACGAACACCGTTCGAGTGTCTGCTCTTAGCGGATAGTGTTGATTTAGTCGGCGTTGATCGGCTGGCGGTGTCGTGATTCCATCCACCTGTTGATTCCGGAGGGAATGGGACGATGATGGGATCGCAGGTGGCACCGGTGCAGTTGTTCTACGATTTCTGTCTCGACGATCATGTCCCTGATGACCACCTCCTTCGAAGGATCGACCAGTTCCTCGATCTGGAGAGCGTCCGCTCGGAACTGAAGCCGTTCTACAGCACGATCGGCCGTCCCTCGATCGCTCCCGAGTTGATGATGCGGATGCTGCTCGTTGGATACTGCATGGGCATTCGGTCCGAGCGACGGCTCTGCGAGGAGGTCCACCTTAATCTCGCCTATCGATGGTTTTGCCGTTTGGGATTGGACGGCAAGGTTCCTGACCATTCTACCTTCTCGCGCAACCGCCATGGCCGGTTCCGGCAGAGCGACATCCTGCGACACCTCTTCGAGACAGTCGTGGAACGCTGCCTGAGCGAAGGCCTGGTAGGTGGCGAAGGGTTTGCGGTGGACGCCAGCCTGATCGCAGCCGATGCCAACAAACAGCGCTCCATTCCGGGCGACGAGTGGCGCGCCGCCGATCTTGGCGCTGGGGCCGGTCGAGCGGTGCGAGAGTATCTCGCAACCCTGGATGACGCCGCTTTCGGGGCGGCCAGTGAGGTCACACCGAAGTTCATCTCACCCTCCGATCCGGCGGCACAGTGGACCGGAGCGCACAAGGGTCATGCCTTCTTTGCTTACGCCACCAATTATCTGATCGATACCGACCATGGCGTCATCCTAGACGTCGAAGCCACCCGCGCGATCCGGCAGGCCGAAGTGGGAGCGGCGCGCACCATGATTGACAGGACCGAGGACCGCTTCGCCCTGAAGCCAGAGTACCTGGCCGCCGACAGCGCCTACGGATCGGCAGCGAACCTCGCCTGGTTGGTCAAGGAACGGGAGATCGCGCCGCATATCCCGGTGTTCGATAAGTCCAACCGGACGGATGGCACTTTCTCGCGCGCCGACTTCATGTTCGATCCGGACGCGAACGAATACACCTGCCCGGGTGGCAAACGGCTGGTGCAGTTCCGGCGCAGCTACAAGACGCCGCGCCCAGGCATCACCAGTGCGGGCACGCGGCTTTACCGCGCCAGCCAGCACGACTGCAAAGTCTGCGATTTGAAGCCGCAGTGCTGTCCGAATATGCCCTCTCGTAAGATCCCCCGAGATCTGAACGAGGATGCCCGCGATGTCGCCAGGGCAATTGCCGAGACGCCGGAATATGAGCGGTCCCGTCATCGACGGAAGAAGGTCGAGATGCTGTTCGCGCATCTCAAACGCATTTTGCGGCTTGGGCGTCTGGGACTGCGCGGTCCCTCAGGCGCGCGCGATGAGTTCCTCCTCGCCGCTACCGCCCAGAATCTCAGAAGATTGGCAAAGCTCCGACCACCGGCCGGGCCGATGATCGCTGCCTTGGCGTAAAGGAGGGACAGCCGCCGCCAAACGAAACACTGCAGGTAGCGAGATCCGAAAACTGCGGCAAATCTGGCCGGATTGATCCGACCAAGAGCCATGCTGCCGTCCCGGCAACGACTAATCAACAATATCGGCGCAGTGGAGACCTACCGCACAGTCCCGACGACGTACGCTTTCGGGGAACATTTAAGGTCTGACTAACAGCGGATGTGAGGCGCCTTGGCGTCCGACAGCAATGGGCCGAGACCTCGCGCGCCCTCAGCAGACGGCAGGGTCGCCGCGCATCAGCGAAAGTTCTAACGCAAACCAACGACCTGCGCGCTTATAATCCGTGCACAGAGCCCCCAGTTGGTGAGATCGGAAGCAGAATCCTAACCAGAGTTCCTATGCCGGGGGTCGAAGTGATGCTGAGTTTCCCGCGCATCGTATTTACCATCTGCGCAGCCCGTCAGACCAAGACCGACGTGCGTGCCCGCCCGGGTTGAAAAGAACGGCACCGTGGCCGCTTCGACGTCGTCGGGCCCCATCCCGACGCCATTATCTGTGAGGTCAATCACTAGCCTAGAGGCGAACGGGAAGCGCCGCTTGAGGAGGGTCGCGCGAAACCAGACCAATTCCCCCGCGCCCGGTCGCTGACAAGTGTGCCTGCCCGCTAGAGGATTGGGGCGGCCGTGGGCTATGCAGACACGCTTAGGTGCTCGCCGATCGCCGCAGCCCGCCGCCGCGAAGTCGTCGGGTGGCTGAGCGGCGCGTTCGATCCGAAGGCGTTTGACATGGATGACGTGAGACGCTACGCATTTGCAGTAAGCTGCAAATGATTTTGTAAACTTTATAATAAAATCAGCAAATGATTTTGTGATGCTGCAAACATCTTTGTAACATTATAATAATAGTTCTTTAAGGAGTTGTTGGCATGCGCGTAGAAAACCATCATCGCGATGTGATCGGTGTTTCGGTCGCTCCCAGGCGACTTGATAATCTGTCTTCTGCGATTCTGCAGCAGGGGGGAATGGCGCGAGTGTCGCTGCCAGGCGATGTGGTGACCTGGGCGGCAGGCGGTCACCAGACGCTCAGGCGGATACTTTCCGACCATCGTTTCAACAGGGACTGGCGACAGTGGCGGGCGCTGCAGGACGGCGAGATTCCCGAGGATCATCCGCTGATCGGGATGTGCAAAGTGGACAACATGGTCACGGCGCATGGGGCCGATCACCGGCGCTTGCGCGGCCTGCTGTCCAGGAGCTTCGCGCCCAGTCGTATCGCCTTGCTGGCGCCACGGATCGAACAATGCGTCGATCGGCTCCTGGCCGAGATGGCGCAGCGCGGCGGCAGTGCCGATCTGATGTGCGAGTTCGCCGTTCCGCTGCCCACCATCGTGATCGCCGAACTTTTCGGTTTGCCGGACGAACAGCGCGAGGAGATCGTCGCGCTCACCTACAGCCTGGCCAACACCTCCGCCACAGCCGCAGAGGTGCGACAGACGCGGCAGCGCATCCCGGAGTTCTTCCGTCGCCTGATCGCGCTCAAGCGGGGCCAGCCCGGCGACGATCTGGCTTCGGCCCTGATCGTCGCGCGCGACAACGGCGAGATCGTTTCCGACACCGAGCTCATAGACATGCTGTTCATGGTGCTCTCTGCAGGCTTCGTGACCACCACCGGCGTCATCGGCAATGGCGTGCTGGCATTACTCACACATCCGCAGCAACTGCACCTGGTGCGCAGCGGCAAAGTTCCGTGGTCACAGGCGATCGAGGAGATCCTGCGCTGGGGCAGCGCAGTGGCCAATCTGCCGTTCCGCTATGCCACCCAGGACGTGGAGATCGACGGATGCAGGGTCCGCCGCGGCGACGCCGTCCTGATGGCGTTCCATGCGGCGAACCGGGACGAAAAGGCCTTCGGCCCCGGCGCCGACAGGTTCGATGTCACCCGGGGGCACAACCCGCACCTGTCGTTCGGCGAGGGGCCGCATGTCTGCATGGGCGCCGGGCTGGCGCGCCTGGAATTGGGCTGCGCCTTCCCCGCGCTGTTCGGGCGGCTGGAGGATCTGGCGCTGACCATCGCCGCGGAGGATGTCGTCTACATGCCGTCTTACGTCATTCGCTGCCCTCAGCGCCTGCCGGTCACCTTCCGCCCTTCCATCGCCTAGAGAGTGCGGCAGTCTCGAACAACTGCGTGCGTAACCGGGCATGCTCGCCTCCCTCGTGCGAGACCAGCCACCCCGCCGAACCGAGAATCACCGAATCCGGGGTGAATGTTTGCGGCCCAGCCCCAGCCCGCCGACCCGCGGCGCCACCTCTCCTTTCCGCTTCGGTACGGTCATCAGCGCGCTGATGGGCGTGCTATCGCAACAAAAATTCTCCATCAATGTTGCCGTAACGCGGTGTGATCCGCCAGCGTCGGCGGCCACCGCCAGCCCGAGTTCGGCAATGATCGGGCGGCCGCTCACTCCGGCAGGAGATCGCTGTCGAAACGCCCATACGCTCCTCGTATTCGCAACCACGCTCGCTGGCGGCGTTTTCGAGCCGAGGGTGTCCCGACCCCCGATCCCGCGTCGACAAACGTGTGCCGGCGTTCGCGCCTGACTAGGAATCCGGAATGTGCGCGCCTTCTCCCGAGCGGAGGGTTGCGGGAAAGCTCGACCACGCGTCGACTTCGTCGTCAAAAGTCGAGAAGGCAGCTAAGGTCTCATGCCAGCTGTGTCCGAAAGGGGGCCCCGGGCCGCGGGAGACCGCCTCCTTGATGCCCCTGTCCGATATCCGACAATGTCAGCTGTCAGACACCGCCTCTGACGGTCATCCCGTTGTTTTCAAAGGGAGCTTATGTTGGCACGATCTATGATGGGTGGGCCTGTACGCACGCGCCTGGGTCCCCCCGGGAGGGGAGAGCATCAACAAGTCAGGCCACTGAAGCATAGCGTTGCCGCGAGCAGGATGCCGATCGCGGCATTCCCCTGTGGCAACGGAAGCAAGCTTTTGTGACCTTGTCGCGAGGGGCACGGCTCTGCTCACAGCGTCCAATCCCATTCATTTTAGCAACGAGGAAGATCAGTGACACCCCACAACTGCGATGCCAACGAGAAAATACGGATCACGCAAAAAGCCGTGCTTGCCTTTACGATGTCTTACACCGCTTCCCAGTCCCTGCTCGGCGCAGTTGGCCGCCGCTTCTATCGCACATGCACTGCACAGCTCGCAGAAAACAGCGGCGCAACCTTGATCGCCCTTGTTGCTTTCTGCACGTCCTCGTCAAGTGCCATGGCTGCTGATCAGACAATCTACGCTGCGCCTGACGACGGCATCATATTTCTCGGTGGTGTCGGGTATACTTGGCTCAAAGCCAACGAGCTCGTCTTGGACGAGGCAGGCCATCATATCAGCCAACTGATCTGGGAAACGCAGGCGCCGGTTCTGACCACCGGCTTCGAGGCTGAGATCGATGACCGTTGGACGATGTCGGCCAACGCTGTGGTTGCTTTATCGGGCAACGGCCACATGGAGGATTACGATTGGGGGGTTGATGTAAAGAATATTGAGGAGACTCCGGATAACGTGGACTTTACTTGGGACCATTGGTGGGATCGATCGGTGCATCCCGACACCAGGCTCGACCGCTACATCAATATCGACATCGCAGTCGCCCACGACTTCCCGATCGACAATGCTACGATCCTCAATCTGCATGGCGGCTTCAAATATACCAACATCAAGTGGACTGCATATGGCGGTGGGGGACTCCAAAGCTATGGTGGCTTCCGTAACTCGCCCGTGTCCTGGCCGCCCGGCCAGCCCGTCATCAGCTACGAGCAGCGTTTTCCGGGCGTATTCCTTGGCGCGGAGATAACCACGAAGCTCAGCGACTGGACCCTATCGGGGTTGCTTCGTGGCGGCCGGATGGTCCATCCCGAGGCTGACGACTACCATTGGGGAGGAGGTCTATTCGAAGATCGCTTCAGCTCGATCGACTTCATATCGCTCGGCGCCAAGGCCAATTATCAAGTGGCTGAGAGCGTCAGCATCTTTTTCGCCGCCGACTTTGATCGCTACCTCCGAGAGAGAGGCGACACGACTACGTTCGACGCCGAAGGTGCTCAGCTCGACAAGGGCTCAGCTGGCATGGACTTCTACGCCGTCACCACATCGGTCGGCTTCAAGTTCAAGTTTTGAATACCGGTCATGTTGGTGGGAAGGACACGATGGCCATTTTCGCTTTCATCGCGGGATGACGAAGTCGTCATCATTGCCGGCGACCGAATTGGTCCGTAGCGAGTCGAATCGCTCTCGCCGTCCGCCCGCCGTGAGCGAATGTGCCATGATTGGAGTTCCCCACGACGTTCGCGGCGACCTTCTCGAAGCATTTGTTGCGCTTAGCTCGATGCGAGCTCACCGTTGGTACGTGGCCGCACGCATGGTGGCGATCGCCAGTTGGGATATCTGCGGCGGGTCAAAAGCTCGCTTGGGAAGCTTGACCGCCATGTGAAAGTCTGCGGTCATTGGAGGCGTTAGCCAAGCTCAACTATTTTCGCGTAAGGCTGGATATCGCCTGGCGACTCGAGCCTCGATGCAATTGCCCGAGGGCCGATAGCGACTGGCAAAACGGCTGGCTGACGTTCGTCCTGGAGAATTCCAGGAGTTCGTTCAGTCCAGTCGGGCTGGAGAGTTGCAAGGCTTCATAGCGGCAGACGGGTATCTGCCGATTGTTTTTGAACCGCCTGTCCGGTCCACCGCTTTTGTTAGGGTATGCCCAGGTGTGCCCAACAACTTCGGCGTCGGACGGGACATTGCCTGTCTCAATAAAGTTGCTGGGTGAGAACTGGGTCCGAAGGTCGCTATAAGACACGGCCCCATAGCGGTTGCCGTCTTTCACGAGGACGAGGTCCGGCATGAAATATAGCACCTGCCGGCCTACCTGGATCGAAGGCGGTGTAACGTTGCTGCGAACAACGTCTGGTAGCGCACTTGCAAGTGTCGTAGGCTTTTTGTCCACCAACATGCTGGCCCCCGCGTTGCGCTTCCAAGCCGTCAGATCGTCGATCTTGCCCCCCGCAGCGACATGCCACCTTCCTGCGCAACGAGTGAGCGTTTCGAACGCGGCAACCAGCCCGCCATAGGCAGCTTCGGCGTCTTGCTCCAGATCATAATAGAGCACGCTTACCCGGCGGTAGCTATCAAACCATTTGCCAATCAGGATGCCCGGCAGAAAAGCAGCGGCGCCCAGCACAGGCCCGGCACCTCCGAGCGCTTTCCCAACAAGGCACCCGGCTATTCCGAATAGAACTGCTAGCACCACGGAGAGCCGTTTCTGCGATTGCCTGGCGTTGATTTTCATCGAGCACATTTGCAAAAGTCTCATCCCGCATGTCCATAACGTCGCCGGACTCGATCTCTCTCATCACGACGCCATCAGTGATGTATTGTGGGGCCGACGGTTGCGGTTGAGTTTGCGGCCTGTGAGGCTGTTGGACACCCTTTTTCGCGCCGGCTTTTGCGAGCGTGGCGCGATAGTAGAGACCGCCTACGCCTGCGTGGATATAGTGGCCGCGCGGACCCGTTCCGATCCGAAGACCTTTTACACCAACTGAGACGCCGACCCCGCCCGACGAAAAGTTGAAGCGGAACGGACCTGCACCGATCGATTTTCGAACGTAAAACCCCATTCCCTGAGTCCCCCAACTCAATGCTGTGTGCGCTAAGCCACTAGCATTCTTTCCCACTCACGACTTCGATCCCCCAGCTGGCGCGAGATCCGTTTCTCGCGACCGCTGCCTCACCCTGATTTCAAT
Organism: Mesorhizobium sp. WSM2561; assembly: GCF_000513915.1. NCBI lineage: Bacteria > Pseudomonadati > Pseudomonadota > Alphaproteobacteria > Hyphomicrobiales > Phyllobacteriaceae > Mesorhizobium > Mesorhizobium sp. WSM2561. The sequence goes on along the minus strand of NZ_AZUX01000047.1, from coordinate 13,623 downwards.
TCGTCGTCTTGCCTTCACGTCACCAGCCTGCGCTCCGTCGGTCAGATGGTCGCCAGGCAATATCAGCTGGCCACCCGACATCGGCAGGATGGTGAACCCTTTCAGCTCGGGCATATCGCGAAGTATACTCGTGACCGAGATTGCTCGCGCCAGTCCAAGGCCGGCGTTGTCGGCCGGATGAAGCGTACCGACTTCTACCTTGCGGGCCAGGACCGGTTGGAGACCTTTATCCATGTTCGATAACTGACCGGACATGGCCTGCTCGTCCGTGTGTCCAATCACCTCGATGACGTCGACGCCGTATGACGTTGCAATGCCCGCAATCGTCTTCGACAGATCCCGCAACCGCGTCCTGAAGCGATCGGAAAGCTCCGCACTCCCGGTATCGAAATTGTAGCCATCGAGTTCGCTGAGACTGATGATCGGCGGCCAATCGTGCGGCTTGGCAACCATAGGCTCATCTGCCTTCTTCAATGCATCTGAAAGGTCCTTGAAGGTCTTGGCCGTACCGGCGTAACCAAACTCCTTCAGCACCTTCGTGCGCTCGATCATCGCCTTGGCTTGATCAACGTCGACATCGTTGTCGGAAAGGACCCTCGTGACCGGGGCCTGTTTCACCGCTTCTTCAACCGAAAGCCCTGCCTTTTTGATGCTTTCAATGTTCTCTTTAGCTAGGACCAGCTCACGCCATTGCTGGTCGGGCAAGTTGCGCCCTGTCGCTGGCTTGACCATTTCATTCAGCTGAGCAAGGAGCCGCTTGTTTTCCTCGTCGAGCTTACGCGATTCCTGCTTGAGGGACTGGGCAATCTTCTGCGCCTCTGCAGCCTCTTTCTGCTTCTTGGCGATAATTGCGCCGGCTGCAAGCAGAAGGCAGAACACCAAAAGCAGCATCGTCTCGGCCATCGTCAGCCCCAGGATCAGGCCGCGGCCGTAGCCCTTGCGCTCAAAAGCGACCGCTGTTCCGCCGGCCTCGCTCACCGGCCCCACCAACCGCTTTTTCTCGGCGGTTCAGCCTTCTCTGGCGCACCGCCCAAGGGTTGGAAGGAATCGCCTTGCGAACGGTCGGAGATCTTGATTATCGCCTCGCTGGCGGCAGGTGTCACTGCGCGAGTTGGGTCGATTGCTATTGCGTCGTTGGCAGCATGGTTGGCGCGAGCCAACTGAAGACTCTTTTCTGCTATCGTTGCAACGAGTTCGCTCGTGTCCTTACTCTGCTTTTGCACCACTGCCGCAAGCGCCTCGGTTAGGCGCTGCTGCGCTTGAACAGTTTCTGCAGTCTTCTCGGCCGCGGCGGCCGCCCGTTCTACACCACTCGCCACCTTCGTCACTGCATCAGCCAGACCGGTCATACGAGCTTGTTGCTCCTGCGAGGCCGTTTCGGTTTTGACCGCATACTGGGCGACAGCGCTGCCGATGAGCTTTACCATCGGCGCCAGATCGTTCTTTAGCACCTCGTCAGGAACGACAACCTTCTCCAGCTTCGTGGCCACTGTGTCAGCCTGCTCACCGAGCTTACCGACCGACGAGGACATGGAGCTGTTGGCCTTGTCGAGCAAGTCAGCAGCAGCTTCGACACGCTTCGCAATCGAAGAGAACTGACTTTCGACCTGCCCGAAATTGTCTTTAAGCGCGTCACTGATTTTGCCTGAGGCCTCTTGCACCGGCTTAATCGATTCCATGGCGATCTTGTCCAATGCGGATCTTATGTGCTCGCCGTTCCGCTCTGCCTGCACGGCAATCTCTGCGAAGCCCTCTTCGAGCATTTGATGGCTGATCCGGCGAAAATCGGCAAACTCCCTGGTGACGCTCTCCATCTCGGCTCTTACTCGCCGTGTCATATCGGCGAGTTCGTGCCTGGCGGTCCTCTCGATATCCGCAGGGTCGCGGCGCATCTGATTGTAGAAGATTCTGAGCGCGATGCCTGTGATGGTCGACGTGATCGCGATACCGAAGTTCCTGACGATTGCATCAGTCGAGCCTTCCGACCCGAACTGGAACAACGAGGCGCCGAGGCTCGTCAGGGTGAACAGGAAGCCCATGTAGTAAAGATTGTCACCGGTCTGCTCATCGTGAAGGCGCAGCTTCCCGGTGAAGATCGATATGCCGAGGTAAAAGAGCATCAGGCATACAGGTGCACCCGCCGCCACGATCGGGTTTACGCCTGAGAGCTTCGCAATGGCGATGAAAACGCAGCCGCCGAGCGTCAAAGCCGCGAATACAACGAGCGGAAACCCTCGATGCCCCAGCAGGGAATTGCCGCGGTTCCTCGCCATCAGTTTAACCCCTCCAAGCCAACCAGCTTTTCGAACTCGCCATGATGGCTCTGGACCCATTGCGTCCAGAACTCGGCGTGATCCAGCGACCGAAATGGCTTCTTTGGCCGGTCGATATAGAGAATTGTGACGTCCACCCCATCGAGCGAGGTGCCGTAGGTCCGATCGGCGGCGCTATTGACGTATTTCTGGTAATCGAGACCTGATCGGTACTGCGAATAAAGCGCCGTATGTTCGATCATGTCCGAGGCGACCACCAATCGCTTTGCGCCACCCTGTTTCGCCAAGCTGCTATCGAAGAGCGACAGTTTGATTTTCTGAATGCCGGCCATGACCGGAGACTGGCTCGCCGAGGCAGCATTCGGAATTTCATCAGGAAGCTTGCTCAAAGGATCGCCGAAGGCGTTTTCCCATTTCTTTTGACGACGCGCCGGGTTGTTTGTCCAACTATCCACCGTCGACCCGTCGCCTGGGTTGCATCCATCGAACATCACGGTCAGGTCGCCGGGGGCCGAGTTCAGCGTATAAATTCTCACATAGCCGCCCGGCTCGACCCGCCCGATCGTCTTGCGGAACTCGTTCTTCAGATCGGCCATCGTCGTTGCCGAAATCGGATCGGTGGCGTCGATCAGAACTGCCGTCAGGCTGACGGGGCCATCCAACGGGCAATTCGTGTTGGCTTCGATCTGACCCTTGCCAGATCTTGACCACATCCAGCCAAAGCCGACCAACATCGCAACAGATAGCACCCCAAGGGCGACAGCCGCGAAGATGGTGCCCGCGTTGCCCTTCTTGCGCCTGCGGACCCGCCTAGCCATTTGCGCTGTCCGGATGAAGCTTGTCGAGCTCGCGGTACTGCTCGATTCCCCGCTCGCATTCCTGACCGATGAGGCGAACCTGCCCGTTGAGTTCGTCCTGCGCCTTCCGGATCGACGCCCCAATGTCTCCTTCGCTCCACTCGCCGTCGCCCGCCACGTGAGGTTTGATGCGATCGAGTTTGTAAGGCGCCCCGAAATGTTTTGGCGCAGGCTCCGTTCTGACCTGGATGTTCGCTTCCCTGTACTTGGAGAGAAGCTGGTTGCAGGCTCGCTCCAACTGGTCCTGATGCTGTGAAAAGAGCCCCAGAAGCCTCGACCGATGATCAACGATCGCACGATGCTCCCTGCGACGACTGCCGAGTTCCTTGACGATGTCCTCAACCTTTTGGTTGTGGTCGTCGCGAACGTCTTGCAGATCTTCAATCAACTCCCTCTTACGATCGATATAGTCCTCCCGCTTACGGACCAACCGATTTTCGACGCCCGCGTAACCCGGATAAGGGTCGAGTACGAACCAGCCGTCTATAAATGCGAAAATCGAAAACATGAGGCCGATCGCAAACAGCAGCCACGACTTCACGTCCATGAGGCCCGCCGGATTGGCGAGCATGTTTCGGATGACCTCTGCACCCGCCCCGTCCGCGAGCGAGCCACTCACCTCTCGATAGTGCGCCAGTGCCAGGTTGATCGTCACGGCCAGACCGACATAGACAACGATTGAAACGATCCCCACCAACGTCCCAAAGACCGACCGGTGGGTGACCAGGCGGGCGCAGAAAACCGCGAGAAGCAAAGCCGCGCCGATGTTGATGAAGGAGAATGCTGCTGCCTCCAGGATGCCGCCAAAGAACCCCTGCTCGTTCCCTTTGGAAAGGAAACTCCCGTTCATCCCTGTTTCGATAAGAAAAAGGAACAGCAGCAGCGAGAGCCGTAAAAGATGAGCCGCGCCGTGCTGGACCCGCGCCGCGCGAACCAATCCGTGCTTCTCTTTGAACCAGGCGTGCTCTTTCTCAGCGTCGTCAAGAGCCCTCCTCAATCCATGAAGTTCATCCAGCCCGACCGCAACCGAAGCTTTGAAATCCGACACGCTGGCCGCGTTCGCCTGACGGATTAGACCGAACTGTTCTTCGAAATCGAGGCCGGCGAGACGTCCGCCGAGAAGCTGCAGGTTGTCCTCAAGAGTATGATACGAAGCCTTTTTCTCGTCCTCGACGCGTTCGATGATGGCATGTTCGACATCGTCAAGATTTTTAGCGCTCTTCGGGGGCTGGTTGCGCTCGCCACGCTCCCTCCCAACACCAGCGATATCCATATCGCGATCAATCTTGGCGACATCCAAGCTGCTGAACAGCTGGGTACTCGCTCGGAAATCATGGTTGGACTCGCGCAGAGACTCGCGCAACCTATTTAGCTTTTCGAATTTAGAGCCCACGCCCTTAGTATCCCAACTTTTTTCGCCCCCGGGCAGAATGCTTTCTATGCACAGTAGCGCTAAAGGGCAACTATAGGCGTGCGATCGTCGTCGGTCCTGGTAAAGTCGGGTTCATCTGCCGCAGATTGAGTTTCTTGGCTGAAGGCAGCGCTGACGCGCACCCGTTGGGCACCCGGTGGCGAAAGCCATGCGCACGGGTGGTACACTGATAGGACTGACCCGGTTCTTCATTTCAAGTGCTGCGGCAACCAGGATTGCCATCTGCTCAATCCCGACCAGGTCAGGCCAGCGCGAGATGGTGGCTATTTCGTACGGCAACCTCAACCCTACGCCGAAATGATCCGCCATCGGGTGAGTGGTTTATCCCCGAAGAGCGCGTCCAGCCATCGCCGGATGACCGGTTTCATATTTGCGAGTCTCTGGTCCAACGTACCGGGTCGGCAAACTTAGGCGCAGATGGACGTGCTTCTTCGCGCCGCGGGGCCCAAGCTCAATCGGGGGAAGCCGCAACAGTGGAGCGTCCATGGTGGATCATTCGGTCCGGCGCCTTTGAAGAATGCCAAAGCGAGCGCGACCAAGCCTTCGGGCGGTGAATCCGCCACAAGACAGTTCTGAGCCTCCGTTTTTTGCCGGATCGCGACTCCCCGAGGTGGAGCGCCGCGTGAGCCGCCTCAGCGCGACCAGAAGAGGGCATATCCGTCCTCGTTCTCGACGAGGCTGGCGTAGATCGGAGCGGGCGCCGATCTCGTTGGCGCCTGCCAGCGCGCGGAGGTCGGGCGACTTGTCACTTTCCTTATCGGCTAGGATGAGGCGGACCTTGACGTTGAGGTTGAGGGTCTTGATGACTCCGGCAAACGAGCCGTCATCGTTGCGGGTAAAGGTGCCGATCTGAGCCATGGGTCTTCTCCTTTTGCTGTATCAGGTCGCGACCATCGCGGCCTTGATGGCATCGGAGAACACCGGGCGACCGACCCGCACCCGAAGGGCCGAAATGAAATGGAGGGCGGCGCGGGCCGAGCTTCTTGCTAGCGCGAGGAAGCCGCGCGCAGGCTTCAGCCGAGCACGGCGGGGAAGAAGGTCGGCGTCACGACGTTGCGGGATCGAGGTCGGGCTGCAGCAGCCGGACGCGGTGTGAGATAGGCCAGCAAGAAGGCCAAGTGGACGCGTATCTCAGGCAGTCTCATGAAGAAGGCCCTGCTCATGCCGCCTAAATTCATTCCGATGACGACATGCAGAGCTCAGACGCTGCCTTGCATCACATTCCGGTCGCTCACTGCCGTGATAAGGAAGGCGACGGTCGCCACTTCGCTCCTGGGGATTTATTTATGTGCGCATGGCGATCGGGTGCGGGGCACGGGTGGTGAGTATCACCGTTTGCGGCGCGCTGTAGCACACGTGACCGATGGCAATGACGGGCGGCTATATCGAGATCGCGGGCTTTGATGCGCTGGCCAAGGCCACCTAGGGACGCCCGGCGGCCGAGATCCGACAGGCGGCCGAACTTGGCTACCGAGTCCGTCTTACGCCCACCAAGGCTTCTCGGCGCGCGACGAATTCGCGAGCCAATGGCAGGAAGAACGCTTTGCTCAACCGCCCGAGCGGCGGATCAGGTTCAAGATAGAATGACTGCCCGACTATGTCAGTGTTGTACTGGTCAAAAATGATCCAGACCCGCAGCGCGGCATCGAGGCCGGCTCGGCGCTTCTCGATGTCGGGCAACTCCACAGCGAAGCGGCCCGGCTCAGGTTGTTTGGTGGTGATCGGGAAAAACAGAATCAGGTCGCCTTCGGCACGGGCAAGGCGCACACCTACCACAACCGGCCGGGACTTGCGGCCCTCTGTCTCACCGCTGGCAGCTTCCCGCGCCCAGAGATAGGGATAGCGGATGACGCTGGCCGTCTGAATATCTTCGAAGCTCACGGCTGAAACATTTCTTCTGAATCAGCGTAGGCCTCGACCGCGTCCTCGAACTCCTCCAGCAGGCCGTCGGACATTGTCTCGATTGTGCCAACGGCGCGCTTGTCCACGCTGCCGCGCAGGCGCCGATAGTCTTCGATGCTAAGAAGCACCAGGCGCGGCTTTTTTCGTTGCGTTATTGTCACGGGATGGCGCATCGCCTCGGCGATGATATCGCCGGATTTGCGCGACAGGTCACTGGTCGAGTAGGTGCCACCGGACTTCGGCATCGCGATCTCCTGAATTTGCTGTTATTGCTGTATTTTACAGCATTCATATTGAATCTCAAGCGCAGAACTAACCTGTTACGACGTCCACATGTGGGCGCCCGGACAGCTCACACCTAGGCCAGGTGCTTCGGCCGAAGTCATGCGCATCAACTCTCCGTCCAGGCGGCGCCCCCCCGTCCTGCAATGAATATCAGCAAAGCAAAAGCATTGTCGACCAGCGGCGCTTAGCTAGGATTTGCCCAGGCTGTGCAGCCTGCCGCTCCCTCCTATTGGAATGGTGAATGCACGTAATTGGTTTGGCCCTATTGGGCGACGATCAGGAAGGTGAGCACTGACATCGATTTCGCCCCCAAAGGGATTGAACCGTGAATACAATCAACCCTGCAAACGTCATGGCGACCGCCGCCCAAGTGGATGCGCGCTCAAGTGACCGAAGCTCCTGCACCAGCCTAAAGCCCGCCGCGCCCGGCCAGGCCCTTGTCACCGAGCGGTTTGCTGCGAGAGCGGTCGTCCTCTCATCTCCCCGCCCGCGAGCGGGCCGTCAGGCTCCCTCATCCGGCTCGGGAGTAGAACTATGTCTCGGTCGCTGTCATCATTGCCGTCGGCGTCAACAGTGACGGCCGGCGCGAGGTGCTCGGCATGGAGATCGGCACCTCGGAATCCGAACCGATCTGGACGGAGTTCCTGCGCAAGCTGACGCGTCGCGGACTGCGTGGCGTCAAGCTTGTCGTCTCCGACGCCCATGAGGGCATCAAGGCTACGGTCACCAAGCGATCGGACCACAGAAGAGCTTAGCTAAAGAGGAGCGAGTCGGCTGTAAAAGTATGCGCCTTTGCCAAATCGCAGGCGCCACAATAATATACCGGGGACAACGGCTTCCAAAGTCCAGTGTTGAGTTTTTGCTGCTCAATGGAACGAGTAGGAAATATCCCTCAACGTGCCGAAGCCAAATTGCCTTACGGGCGCGGGTTCGGGTTCGACCTGGAGGAGAGGAAGCGTTCCCAACCTTGGGCACGCAGTTCGCATGCTGGACAGGTCCCGCACCCGAAACCCCAGGCGTGAACGTGCTCGCGGTCGCCATTGTAGCAGGTGTGGGTTTCCTCACAGATGAGCTTGACCAGCGCCTCGTTTCCTAGCCGCTCCGCCAGCTCCCAAGTCTCCGCTTTATCGATCCACATCAACGGAGTGTGGATCACAAAGCGCGTCTCCATTCCAAGGTTCAGAGCGAGTTGCATCGCTTTGATCGTGTCGTCTCGGGAATCGGGGTAGCCCGAGTAATCCGTCTCACAGACTCCAGCTACCAAATGCCTCACGCCTCTGCGATAAGCGACAGCGGCCGCGAACGTCAAGAAGAGAAGGTTGCGGCCAGGCACGAAGGTATTCGGGAGCCCATTCTCCTGCATCGCGATTTCGACACTGTGGATGAGCGCAGTTTCGCTCAGATCTCCAAGCACCGCTATATCGACGAGGTGATCCTCGCCCAGTCGAGCACTCCAACCCGCAAAGTCCCTCCGTAGTTGATCGAGCACGCGGGGCCGGACGTCTAATTCGACCCGATGACGCTGCCTGTAATCGAAGCCGATCGTCTCGACGCGCGCGAATGTCTCGAGCGCCCAAGCCAAACAGGTGGTTGAATCTTGGCCGCCGGAGAAGAGAACGAGCGCAGTCTCGGAATTTTGTTGCATCGTCTCACCCTTCATATTCGGCCCAGCATTGCGGCGTTTCCCAAACTATTACCGACGCAATTTGCGGCAGGATGGGTTTTATTCGGTCCCAGATCCAGATCGCGATATTTTCGGCGGTCGGATTTGTTAGACCCTCGATCTCATTTAGGCAGTGATGGTCAAGGCGCTGCAAAAGGGGGGCGAAAGCAGCCTCGACATCGAAGAAGTCCACGACAAAACCCGTGTCCGGATTAACTGAGCCTGCGAGACGAAGATCCACACGGTATGAGTGGCCATGCATTCGATGGCAGCGATGGGATTCGGGCACTCGGGGAAGGCGGTGAGCTGCCTCAAAGGTGAAAGCTTGCGCGATTTTCATGGAATTCCCAAGAACTTGTGGGTTTGAAGGGTGAGCCGCCAGCGTGGATTAGCAAGGCAATAGGCGACCGCTGCCGCGGTATTCGCGTCGCGTTCAGGTCCATCCATCGGTTGGAGCAGCAGGTGGTCGAACGCCAGGCCTTCGAAGCACTCCGGCTCGGCATTAAGCTGAGGATAAATAAGCTTGAGTTCGTCGCCGGCCCTGACCACGAGTGGAGCACCGGCTTTCGGACTGACACACAGCCAGTCGATGCCAGCCGGCGGAAGGATGGTGCCGTTGGTCTCCGCAGCAATTTCAAAACCTGCGGCGTGCAGTGCCTCTATCAGCTCTTCATCAACCTGCAGAAGGGGTTCCCCTCCGGTAAGAACGACAAGGCGATTCCTTAGCCCAGACCCGCGCCAGGCCCGTTCAACGGCAGATGCAAGCCCCTGTGCGGTCGCAAAGCGTCCGCCCCCAGAGCCCTTCGTACCAACGAAATCGGTATCGCAGAATCTGCAGATTGCCGTAGCGCGGTCGGCTTCACGGCCCGACCAAAGGTTACATCCCGCGAAGCGACAAAATACGGCGGCCCGCCCCGCATAACGCCCCTCACCTTGTAGCGTGTAAAAGATCTCCTTGACGGCGTATGACATGGCTAGGCTACCTTCGATTGAGCGGGTGCCGCTCCCTCCCACACCATGGGCGAGAATTGGCGTATGTCGGGAAGGCACGTTCTGGACAGCGCTCCCGCTTCGATGCCCATTCCCGAAGACCCACTCACCCCGGACACGAAGCTAACGTCATAGGGCGGCAGCCGAGCGGAGGCTTCTCGCTCCCGGTAGCCTGTCATCATATGTAGCACCTGAATCGCATACTCTTAGCGACAGGGTTCTCTGGCAAAAGGCAACACACAATCCTGCATGAGAGCTTCTCAATTTTAGGCCGCTTGGATCTCTCGCCGCGCATATCGTAGAGCTGCCGGATTGCGGCTGGCAGACCCCTTTTCTTGACACGGGGCGATGCCAATCATCGATTGCACTCTGTCGTTGAGCAGATTTTCGGTGAAACGGACGACACGGATCGGCTTACACTCAGGTTTGGAGCCAGCCCTTCCTCGCCACCGCATCGGGGTTGGAAGTTCGGTCAAGCGGGGGAAATGTCAGGGCCGACACAAGGCGCACCCACCCTTGTGTCCGCACTTGGCTGCCTCAGCAGGCGGTAGCTGGCCTCGAGCAGTCCATCAGAGATGTGGCACAGACGCGCGCGAGCTCAGGTGCCAGTACGGGGTCCGCGCCCCGCCAGCGCTGCGCTTGTCTTTCGACGTTGCGATGGACCGGTCAGTCCGTGTCGGTGATGCCGCTGTCCTTTCGCAGAACGATCTTTTCGCCCTCCGCGAAGCCAGCAACCATTTCTGCGTCCATTTGGTTCACCAGCCCCACACGCACGCGGCGTGGCTCGGTCGCGCCGTCCCCTATCTCGACCCTCGCGCTGTAGAAACCCTGCGGATCTGGACCGACGAGCGCACCCCTCGGGGCAAGCAACACGTTATCAACCACGCTCACCGTAATCGTCACCTCAGCGGTCATCATCGGCAGAAGCTTCCCGTCATTGTTGGGTGCCTCAAAAAACACATTGTAACAGACCGCCTTCGGCTCCCCCGAGCAGCCGCCGCCAGGAGGTCCCTGGTTCGTCAGAAGAGTGGATGGGCCGGCTCCACTTCCATCACCAGGCTAGCTCGGTTCGTCTTTCTGTCTCCGGCTGTGGTGAAATGCACCGGCTGCCCGACCTTGACGCGTTCGACATCTGCTTCGGAAAGTTGCACTCGCGCCCTCATCACGTCGGTCTGCGCGACGACAGCAATAGCCCGCGAGGTCTGCGTCTGTCCCCGTTTGGCCTCGAGAGCGATCACCCGTCCGTCTATCGGGGATGTGATCTGTGTATAGCCGAGATCGTTTTGGGCCTTTTCGACCCCGGCAGCCGCTTCTTCGACCTGCGCTGTCGATTCATCGAGCTTGGCGCTGGCAGTCCCGGCGGCGACTTCGGCGTCCTGAAGAGCAGCGCTCGAAATGACTTGGCTCGCAGAGAGTTGCCGCTGACGCCTCAGGGCACGCTTGGCCCGGTCGAGCTCGAACTGCCTCGAGCGTTGGGCTGCCTGTTTCTGGGAAAGCAAAGCCCTCGCCACGCGCAATCGGTTCTGCTGCTCGAAAAAATCCATTTCCGCAATAAGATCACCTGCGTGAACGCTGTCCCCCAAGCTGACGTGAAACGCCGTCAATTGGCCCGAGACTCGCGTACCGATTTGCACAAGCGGTGAGGGTTCCAGAACCCCGATTGCAGTTATGGTCTCCGCCAGCGAGCCCCGCTTTACAGTAGCGGCCGGTGCCGAATTGGACGATTGCCTGCTTGGCGCTGAAGCGAGCCAAACAGCTGCCCCAACGGCACACACGGAAAGCCCAAGGAGGAAAACACATCGTCTCATGATCTCATACCAGTCACTGATTTTTTGTTGCTAGAATTTCGAGGAGAGCTTGGTTTTGGTGGATAGGAGCCGGACCGGGCCGGCAGTCGGTCGGTTGCTTTATTCCCAATTCCTCGAACTCCCATCCCTTGTGGATCGTGGTCATTTCAGCGCCGCCCTCACATCTTTTTCGGCCGTAGCGACCAATCTCTCTTATCCTTCTGATCCGACCCTCCGGGTCCTGCTGCTCAAGGGTGGGACACGGGCTGATCCCGCGGAATGTGTGTGATGCCGAGATGCTGCCTACGCCATCCGCGTTTGCAGGACAGTCCGACGATCGAGAAACTGCAGCAGCACCGCGACGGTCGCCGCCAGCAAAGCGAGCACCGCGCCGACCAGCGGCAGGTTGGCATAGGAAACGCCCCAGGAAAGAGCCACGCTGCCGATCCAGGCGCCGCTGGCATTGCCGACGTTGAAGGCGCCCTGGTTCAACGTGGCGGCGAGGTTCGGCCCCTCGGAAGCGGCTTCCACGACGCGGATCTGAAGCGGCGGCACCACGACGAAGGCAAGCAGGCCCCACAGGAAGACGATGCCCACCGCCACCGTGGCGACGGCGCCGAACTCGGTGAAGGCAACGAACAGCAGCGCCAGCAACAGCAGCGTGCCGATGACCGTCGGCATCAGCTTCCAGTCGGCCAGCCGGCCGCCGATCATGTTGCCGATGGTCATGCCGGCGCCGAACAGCAGCAGCACCCAGATGACTGCCGCCGTGGACAGGCCGGATACGTCGGTGAGGTAGGGCTTGATGTAGGCGAAGACGGCAAACAGGCTGGCCGAGGCGAGTGCCGCGATCAGCATGGCCAGCCATACTTGCAGCTTGCCGAGCACGCGCAGCTCGCCGCGCAGCCCGCCGCCGCTGGGCTCGGCGACGTCGGACGGTACCAGCCAGGCGATCGCCGCGACCGAGATCAACCCGATGCCGACCACCGCCAGGAAGGTGGCGCGCCAGCCGAAGGCTTCGCCAAGCGCCGTGCCGGCGGGCACGCCAAGGATGTTGGCGAGCGTCAGGCCGGCGAACATAAGCGCGATGGCGCTCGCCCGTTTGTTGCGCGGCACAAGGCTTGCGGCAACGACCGAACCGATTCCGAAGAAGGCGCCGTGGCCGAAAGCGGTAAAGACGCGCGCCGCCATGAGTAGCCAGTAATTGGGCGCGATGGCGCAAAACAGATTGCCGACGACGAACAGGGCGGCGAGCCCGACCAGGACTGGCTTGCGCGGCAGATTCGCGGTGGCGATGGCGACGATTGGCGCGCCGATGACCACCCCCAGCGCATAGCCGGTGACCAGCTGGCCTGCGGCGGGAATGGTCACGTCGAGACTGGCGGCGACCTCCGGCAGCAGGCCCATGATGACGAATTCGGTGGTGCCGATGCAGAAGGACGCAATGGCAAGCGCAAGGATCGGCAAAGGCATGGGGCGTCCAGACTGGCTCGGGGACATTCGCGGACAGCCACGCATGTATCGTTCCAACGAAAAGTCGTGCTGAAACAAGACGATGCCGTTGATACAGCGACGTCGCATGTCCGACATCGTCGGACATCGGACCGAATGCCGCGCGGGTCCATACCGCGAGAGAAGGCTTTCCGGCTGAGATGCCCACGCCGACCAGGACCACAGGTGCCGTTGTCGTGCCGAGCAGTTCAACACCCTCATCGTCTGCGACTAAGGCTGGGGGACCCGAACGGAGAGCCCCGCTATGTTTGACCCATCTGCCGCGACCCTGCGGCAAAGCATTCCATCAAATCGCGCAAGCAAGGCGAGGCAGCTTGCTTCGGAGCTTGGTACAAGTCGCGGGCATGAGGCTACACGTCAACCGGCGCGGCGCTTGCAGGCGGCGCTCGGACGATCTGTCGAGTTGCGGGCTGGCAAATCGGCCGATTCAGACACGTTTTCGATCAATCTTCGGTGGTGCTTGACCCAGATCAAGGTTTGTCCGTTTACGGCATGCTCTCGTCACCCGGCTTCAAGGAGAATGATATGACGGCGGAAACCTTTTGGGGATCACAGGCATGCATATAATGATTGCTGCAATTGGGCTGGTGGGAGCGGCGGCGTTCTGGTGGTATCGGATGAAGGCAATGAACGATGCGGCGCGCGAGGTCGCGGACGTCGTCGGGCGTGTGCGAGGGAACATTCGCCGCAAGAGACTGCGCAAGCAGGCGGCGCTCTCACCGCTGACGGCGATCGACGATCCGGTCGTGGCGGCCGCGACGCTGATCACCGCCATCGTTTCCGAGGACGGCCCTGTCCTGCCGCAGCGCGAAGCCGCGATTCGGTCGGTGATTTCGGAGATTGCGGACGACAAGAAGACCGATGAGGCCGTGGTCTACGCCAAATGGGCGGCGTCACAGATCGACGATGCCACGATCGTCAT
>NZ_AZUX01000046.1:0-49556 GCF_000513915.1 Mesorhizobium sp. WSM2561 | reverse complement strand
GAGCTTATCCCACCGCTTGCAATACAGGCGGACGCCGACGGGCATGATCTCATAGCCGGCGTCATTCAACTGGAGCTTCATCTCCTCGAAATGCCGCTTTGAGCCGCTGACGATCGATTCAGGCGTGTAGTCCCAGCCGTTGCGGGCGGCATTGGCCAGGATGTCGGCATAGAGGCGCATGCTCGTGATTTTCACATCCGATTCCAGCACCTGCCTGCATCCTCTTGCGAACGACGGCGACTGGGCGGCGGAAAAACTCAAGATCGTGCATGCCAGCATTATCGAAACAGGACGCATGGAAACCTCCCCCNGATTGCCGCTTTTTGCGGCAAACGACCTTGCAATTTCTGCGCTTGCAACGGGATCGGGCAGATGCAGTATTCGGCCTCCTGCATTTGTAGTATTCTGTCCTGGGATGGGACGGTTTCCACGATGACGTTCGACGTCGCTTCGAAAGCGCAGGCGCTCGATGCCTTGTCGGGTCGCGAGCGCGCGGTCGCGGAAAAATTCGCAGCCGGCATGACCTATCGCGAAATCGGCAATGCACTTTTCATTGCCCCGACCACCGTTCGCACCCACCTTGCGGCCATCTACGAAAAACTTGGGGTGCGTACCAAGATCGGGCTCGCCGCGTGCTTTGCCGGCGCTTCCAGCGCGCCGGCTCGGTCCTTGTCCGGCGCCCCGCCGGTGCTCGCCATATTCCCGATCGAATGCCTCAATTCCGAAGAGCGCTGGCGCCGCTTTGCCGACGGCCTGTCGTCGGACATCACCATCGACCTGGCGCGATACGCGGGCTTGCCTGTCATCGCCTTCCACACGATGAAATCACTGGGCAGCAAGCCGGCCGATTTCGCGGCGGACGGCAAGGCGCTCGGCGTCACCTATTTCGTATCGGGCCAGTTGCGCGCGGACGACCAGAGGATTCGCTTGACGATAGAACTTGCCGATGCGGGCAACGGCGTCAGCCTGTGGAGCGAGCGCTACGACCGCCCAATCGAGGACATTTTCGCGCTGCAGGACAGCCTGACCGAGAACGTCATCAATGTGTTGGCCGGCAGTTTCGGCACGCTCGCCACGGTCGGCCGCAACGCGGCTCGCCGCAAGCCACCGGCCAGCTTGCGGGCCTATGATTTTTATCTGCTTGCCGTCGAACAACACACTACCTTCAGCCGCGCCGGCAATGCCGAGGCGATCCGCCTGTTTTCACGCGCACTGGAGCTTGACCCTACTTTCGCCAACTGCTGGGCCGAGCTCGCCTATGCCTATTCGGTCGAGGCCTGCAACGGCTTTGGTGACGACCTGCTGACGTCGATCGAGAACTGGCGGATCACGGCCGAAAACGCCTTGCGCCTCGACCCGACGGACAGCTGCGCTCATGCATGCCTTGGCAATGTCAGGGCATGCCTTGGCGATCTCGAAGGAGCGGAGCGCGCGCACCGGCGGGCTCTCGAATACGGCTCCCACCACGCCGGCATACTGCCGCTGCTGGCCGGCAGCAAAGCGCTTGTCGCCGGCGATCCGGCCGAGGCGATCCCGCTCATCGAGCGTGCCATGCGCCTCAATCCATTGGCCCCGCCCTGGTATTTCGGCATGCAAGGCCGCATCCTGTTTGCCGCCGGCAGGCATCGGGAAGCTGTCGCGGCGCTCCGCAGGAGTTCGCCGGAGTCGCCGGACGTGCTGATGTTCCTGGCGCTTTCGCATGCGGCCATGGGCGAGACCGCCGAGGCGGCGCGCGCCGCGGCCCGCTTGAGAGCCGAATTTCCAGGCTTTTCGGTCGAACGCTTCATCGCAGGCTATCCGGTGACCAACCGGGACGCCTTGCTTGCCATCCGCCACGCTGCCGAGCTGGCGAACCTGCCGTAGGCAAGTTGATGCATACAGGGGTCGGTGCCGGCTCGCCCGATCGATGCCGGCCGATCAGGCGGGTGTTGCCGCCCTGCACAAGCACCAAATGGGCACGGCGCTATGCGGTGGGCCTCGCCGAAATGATATCCGCCTCAGCCCACTTTCGCCTTCTTCAGCACATCGTTGACCTTGGCCTGCCAGCCCTTGCCGGTTGCTTTGAACTTCTCGATCACCGCCGGTTCAAGCCGGATGGAAATCTGTTGCAACGGGACGGCGACAGGTGGGCGCCCCCGGCCGCGCTTGATGCTCTCGGCCAGATCGGGAAACGCTTCGGCAAAAGGTTTGCCCTTGGCGATCTGCTCGTCGGTCAATTCCGGGCTGTCGGCATCGTCCCAGTCTTCCTTGGTGTAAACCCCGACCGGGAACGAACTCTTTCATGCGGTTCTTGCGGGTCATGTCAAAAGGCTCCTTTCCCTGCTGCTGGCCGGACGATAATAGGATAGTCAACCATTATTCGTGATACAAAAAAGAAATGTCGTGGTGCAAGCCCCTTTCCTTCAGCGGTTGTTCACATGCGAAGGACAACCCAAAAGGCAGATATGGCACGGTGCTAGGCTCGTTTCGGCATGACACGGCGATCGTCCAGGCCGTTCGCGCCCACTGAAAAATTGACACAACCGTCTGTCTCGGCCATCCTTACGCCAGCCGTCTTCTCCTGCGGCGGCGTGTGTATGAGCAGTCCATGGCCAGTTCCGCCACCAGCCAGAATTCCAAGCGTGCCGCGGTGCGCAAGGCGCTCGACCGCCACAAGGTCTACATCACCGCGCAAAGTTTTTCAGCCGGCGCCTACAAGGCGCGTGTCCTCGTCGACGGCGAGGCCTACTGGGTCGACGAATTCCGGTTGAGCCAGCTCCAGCAGGGTCTGTCGCCGGCCGAGCTCGAACTGACGCCGGCCACCGACGACTGAACTGCATGAGCGCCGCTGCGATGGAATTTTGATGCCGGCGGGACAGCGCCCCCCTCTGTCCTGCCGGACATCTCCCCCACGATGGGGGAGATCGGCAGCTGCCGCCTTGGCGCCTCTTCTTCGACGTTGGAGATTGGCGAAAGCATTCGTGACATCCAATCTCCCCCCTCGTGGGGGAGATGTCCGGCAGGACCGAGGGGGGCGCGAAGGAACGAGGCGCTCGTTGCTCTTGCCCACCACCGCCTAGCCCCATGCCAGCTCCCTCCAAACTCAAGGCCTATCGCGCCAAGCGCGAATTCAGCAAGACGCCGGAGCCCGCCGGCGGGCCGGTTGCCGCAGAAGGCAATCGCTTCGTCGTGCACAAACACCATGCCACCGCCGACCATTACGATCTTCGCCTGCAGGTCGGTGACGTGCTGAAGAGCTGGGCGGTGCCTCGCGGCCCGTCGCTCAATCCGGCCGACAAGCGGCTGGCGGTCGAGACCGAGGACCATCCGCTCGAATATATCGACTTCGAAGGCGTCATTCCCGAGGGCGAATATGGCGGCGGGCCGATGATCGTCTGGGACACCGGTGTCTGGGCGCCGATGGACGATGTCGAAAAGAGCTTGCGCACCGGCTCCTTCAAATTTCGTCTTGCCGGCGAGAAGCTGAATGGCGGCTGGATGCTGACCAGGCTGAAACCGAAGCCCGGCGAGGATGAGGGCAAAAAGAACTGGCTGCTGTTCAAGGAGCGCGACCTCGCCGCCGACGCCAGGCTCGACATACTGGAAGCCCGGCCGGAAAGCGTCAAATCCGGCCGCCGCATCGAGGAGCTGGTGGCAACCCCGAAGCCTGCCGCAAGGCCTGCGAAACCGGTGGCATTGAAACCCGGCGCGCTGCCGGATGCGGTCAAGGCGCCGCTGCCTTCCCGGATCGAGCCGCAGCTGGCCACGCAGGTTCCAAAGCCGCCGGGCGGCGAAAGCCCTGCCGAAAAAACGCGCGAAATCTGGCTGCACGAGATAAAATTCGACGGCTATCGCACCATGGCGCATCTGGCCGACGGAGTGGTCAAATTGATCACCCGCGCCGGCCTCGACTGGACCAGGCGCTATGGCGACCTGCCGCTCGCCTTTGCCGGGCTGCCCTGCCGCGATGCGATCATCGACGGCGAGGTCGTCGTGCTCGACGCTAGGGGCATCAGCCGCTTTGCCCTTTTGCAGGAGGCGCTGGCCGAGGGCGCCGGCAACAAGCTCCACTTCTATGCCTTCGACCTGTTGTATCTCGACGGCTGGGACCTGAGAAAAGCGCCGCTCGGCCGGCGCAAGGCGCTGCTGTCGCAATTGCTGTCCGGCCTGGGCGCCAACTCCGCCATCCAGTTCTCCGACCACGTCGAAGGCGATGGCCAGGCGCTCTACGACCAGGCCTCCGAGATGGGGCTGGAAGGCATCGTCTCCAAGCGCGCCACGGCGATCTACCAGAGCGGCCGCACTAAGACGTGGACCAAGACCAAGGCGCTGAAGACCGGCGATTTCGTCATCGCCGGCTACACCACCTCCGCTGCAGCCGAGGGGCTGGCCGCACTCGGGCTCGGCGAATTCGAGGATGGCGAGCTGCACTATCGCGGCAAGGTCGGCACCGGCTACGACGCCGCCACCGCCACCGCGTTGCTGGCCCGGCTGGAGCCGCTGCGCGCCGGCGCCTCTGCACCCGAAGGGGTTCCACGCGAAATCATGCGCGAGATGAACTGGGTGCGGCCGCTGCTTTCGGCGCATATCCACTATGCCAACCGGACCACCGATAATGCGCTGCGCCATGCCGTGTTCCGCGGGCTGCGCGACGTCGGCCTGTCGACGCCTGTATCGGCCAAGCGCAAGCGGCTGATCGCCGAGGCCGACCTCGCCACGATCTGGGTGACCAACCCGACGCGGCGGCTGTTCGGCAGAACCGGACCGACCAAGCTCGATATCGCCGTCTATTACGCGCTGGTCGGCGACTTCATGCTGCCGCATATTTTGGGCCGCCCGGTATCACTGGTGCGCTGCCCGACCGGCAAGCCGCAGGACTGTTTCTTCCAGCGCCATGCCTTCACCGGCATGCCGAAATCGGTGGCGACTTTCGAGGCGACCAATTCCGAGGGCGAGACCAAATCCTACCTTTCGGTCGAGGATGCCAAGGGCTATCTGGCGCTGGCGCAGTTCGGCGTCGTCGAGTTCCACACCTGGGGCACCCATCGCACGCGGCTCGACAGACCGGACCTGATCGTCTTCGACCTCGATCCGGGCGAGGGGGTTAGCTGGCGCGAGGTGGTCGAGGCGGCGGTGCATATCCGCGCCGAACTGGAGGCGATGGGGCTGGTGCCGTTTGCCAAAACCTCGGGCGGCAAGGGCATCCACATATCAGTGCCGGTGACGCAAAAACAGAACTGGAAAAAACTGCACCAGGCGACCAGCGCCATCTCCTCGGCATTGGCCGCCACGGCGCCCGACACCTTCACCACCACCATGGGCAAGGACAACCGCAAGCGGCGCATCTTCATCGACTTTCACCGCAACGCGCGCGGCCACACTTCGGCGGCACCCTATTCGCTGCGCGCCCGCACAAACCTGCCGGCCTCGACGCCGGTGAGTTGGTCCGATCTGGAATCCATCGACGCTCCGGAAGATTTGAATTATTCTTCACTGCCGGGGCTTCTGGCCACCTCCGGCGATCCCTGGGCCGACATGGAAGATTTCGCTAGGGATTTGCCGGTATTGTGAGGGCGATGTAGGTTTTGCGCAGCGTCGTTCGTCCTTTGGACGAAGCGCTGCGAAATGTTCGACGGTGCACGGCCGCGTAGGAGAGTTTCATGGCGCCCAGGGCAAGTTGGAAAGGTTACCTCAAGCTCAGTCTCGTCAGCTGTCCGGTGCGGCTTTATCCGGCGACGAGTGCCAGTGAGCGCATCAGTTTCAACCAGCTGCACAAGGACACCCACAACCGCATCAACATGAAGCCGGTCGATCCCGAACTCGGGCTGGTCGAGCGCTCGGATCTGGTCAAGGGCTACGAATACGAGGACAAGCAGTACATCATCATCGACGATGCCGACCTCGAGGCGGTGAGGATCGAATCCAACCACACGATGAACATCGAAGCCTTTGTCGACGAGCATTCGGTCGACGTCATCTATCAGGACGCGCCCTACTACCTGGCACCGGATGGCGCGATGGCCGAGGAAACCTTCGCCGTGCTGCGCGAAGCCATGCGCAAATCCGGCAAGCTGGCGATCGCCCGGCTGGTGCTGTCCAGCCGCGAGCGCGTGGTGACGATCGGCGCGCGCGAGAACGGCATGTTCGTCTGCACCTTGAGGAACCAAGTGCGCGGCACGGCTGAATATTTCGGCAACATCCCGGCCGGCGAGCCCGACCCGGAAATGCTGCAGCTTGCCGAAGCGCTGATCAAGCAGAAGGAAACCACCTTCAATCCGAAGAACTACGAGGACCGCTATGAGATCGCGCTGATGGCGATGATCCGCGAGAAGCTCAAGGGTCACAAGCCGATCATCGCGGCAGCGCCCGAGCGCGGCAACGTGATCAATCTGATGGATGCGCTGAAGGCCAGCCTGTCACAGTCGGGCAAGCCGCCGGCCAAAAGCAAGAGCAAGGCCGATGAAGCGGCGAAACCGGCAACGAAATCCGCCAGGGGCGGCGCCGGCGCGGCCAAGGAAAATCCGCTCAAGGCCAATCTGCTCAAGGCCGTCGGCAAGAGCAAGGCGTGACGGCTCTCGCCGGCAATGTCATCGGCACCATCGGCGCGCTGGCGGCGTTCCCGCTGAGGCTGGCGGCGCGTGAGGTCGAGCGCCAGCAGGGCCAGTTGCGGCGCGGCGTTAACAGGCGCACCAGCCATGTCGTGTTCGGCCGCACATTTCTGGCCAAGGCCGGGGATGCCGAGATCGAGCGCCGCGTCGCCGCCGAGCGCGAGGCCGGCCGCAAGCTGATCAGCGAAAACGGTTTTTTGCGCTTGCTCGGGCTGATCAAGGCGCCGGAGTCCTCAGCGCTGTCGCGGCAGTCGCTTCTCGATCAATCGCGATTGGCCGCATCCGACCTCGACCTGTTGTCGCTTTTCGATGCCTTCGAGCATGATTGCGAACCCTATTCGTTTCGCGATCTGATCCTGGCCCGCAAATATGCCGGGCTGGTCGCCGGCGGGGCCTCGTGGGGGGCGATCGCGCGCTCGGTGCACCGCTGCGGTCCGGTCGCTTCGCTGACCGCCAAGTCGCTGAATGTCGGCTCGCAGCATGGTCGTGCGAATGCGATCTACCTTGAAGGCGGCCAGAGCGAACTCGACGGCCAGTTGCTGTTCGATTTGGGGTCGCCGGATGACGACACGCTGGAAGAACTGTTCGCCGATGCTGAAGCCGCGGAAGAGGCTGAAGACCACGAGCAGGCGGCGGCACTCTACCAGCGCTGCCTGGCCATCGACCCGACCGACGCCATCGCCGCCTTCAACCGCGCGAACTGCCTGCGCGCCGCCGGCCGTGTGAATGAGGCGGCGCATGACTATGCCCGCGCGATAAAGCTCGATCCCGGCTTTGTCGAGGCCTGGTTCAATTTGGCCGGGCTGATGAGCGATGAGGGCCGCGACGGCTCGGCGCGGCGGCATCTGCAAAAGGCGATAGCGCTCGACCAAAACTATGCCGACGCGGTGTTCAACCTGGCACGGCTGGAGTTCGACGCCGGCAACCTCGCCGAGGCGCGGCGGAACTGGGCGCGCTATCTCGAGCTCGACGCCAACTCCGAATGGGCGCGCATGGCGGCCAAGGGTATTCAGTTTGTCGATCTGCAGCTGGCGCACAAATCGGCGGGGTGAGGCGATGGCGCTCCCTTCTCCCCTTGTGGGAGAAGGTGGATCGGCGCTTTAGCGCCGAGACGGATGAGGGGTGCTGGAAGAAATGAGGCGTTGGCGCTCCGTCCAACACCCCTCATCCGACCGAGCTTCGCTCGGCCACCTTCTCCCACAAGGGGAGAAGGGGTCGTCAACGTTGGAGTTCCCATGACCACCTTTCTCTTCGACGGCCCAGACACCGCTCCCATCACCATCCTGCTAGCCCATGGCGTCGGCGCCCCGATGGATTCTGCCTCGATGACCGCCACGGCAAAAGCGCTGGCCGAATCCGGGTTTCGCGTCGCGCGCTTCGAATTCCACTACATGGCGGCCCGCCGCTACGGCCACCGCAAGCCGCCGCCGCGCGCCGAGACGGTGAACCCGGAATACATCAAGGCGATCGCCGACCTCAGGGCGAAGGGCGTGAACGGGCCGCTCATCATCGGCGGCAAGTCGATGGGCGGCCGCGTCGCTTCGATGATCGCCGACGAGGTGTTTTCGAAGGGCGACATTTCAGGGCTGCTTTGCCTCGGCTATCCCTTCCATCCGCCGGGGAAACCGACACAGCTTCGGACAAAACACCTCGCCGATCTCAAGACGCCGACATTGATCTTCCAGGGCACACGCGACGAATTCGGGACCAGGGACGAGGTCGCGACCTACGATCTTTCCGACGCCATCGAAGTGCGGTGGCTGGAGGATGGCGACCACGATTTGAAGCCGCGCAAGAGCATCTCCGGCTTCTCCACTGCCGATCATCTGAAGACACTCGCCGATGCGGTGAAGGCGTGGACCGAGCGCATCGTGCGCTGAAGCAGGCCGATGAAGATCGCCACCTTCAACGTCAACAACATCAACGGCCGGCTGCAAAACCTGCTCGCCTGGCTGACTGTCGCCAAGCCCGACATCGTCTGCCTGCAGGAGCTGAAGGCGAGGCAGACGCAGTTTCCACGCACAGCACTCGCCGCGGCCGGCTATGGCGCGGTTTGGGTGGGACAGCCGACCTGGAACGGCGTTGCCATACTGGCGCGGGGTTCAGAACCCGTTCTGACCCGCGAGGCGCTGCCCGGCGACGACAGCGACAACCAGGCCCGCTACATCGAGGCGGCGGTCAGCGGCATCGTCGTCGCCTGCCTCTATGCGCCGAACGGCAACCCGCAGCCCGGCCCGAAATTCACCTACAAGCTGGCGTGGCACGAGCGCCTGAACGCGCATGCGGAAGAACTGTTCGACACCGGCCTGCCGGTGGTGCTGGCCGGCGACTACAACATCGTGCCCGAGCCGCGCGACATCTATCCGACCCGCTCCTATGACGACAATGCGCTGGTGCAGCCGGAAAGCCGCGCCGCCTTCGCAGCGCTGCTCGACCAGGGCTGGACCGATGCGCTGCGCAAGAAGCACCCGAAGGAGACGCTCTACACATTCTGGGATTATCGACGCAACCGCTGGCCGCGCGACGCCGGCCTGCGGCTCGACCATATATTGCTGTCCAAGAAACTGGCGCGCCGGCTGGCCGGGGCAGGCATCGACCGCGACGTCCGCGGCGAGCCCGGCGCCAGCGACCACGCGCCGGTGTGGGTTGAGTTGCGGTGAGGGGGGAGATTGGCCGTCATTGGCGGTTTCGCCTATCTTCAATCCCTCATGCGCAACCGGTCAGCCCGGTCGCGCGCCTTCGCGGGCAAAGGCCTCGATCAATGGCGTATACCCCTCAAGGTCGGGTTGGGTGGCGAAGCTGTGGCTGGCGGCGGTCGTGGCCCAGGGCAGCCTTTCCGACGTGAAAACCTCGACGAAGGGCACGTACCAATTGTGCTCGTCGAGCATGGTAGCGCGAACATTGACGAAGAAGTCCAGGCCGTGCGGATGCGTGAACATCCAGTTCTTGCAGTGCGGGCAGTAGAGTTGCCGGTGCGGGCCGTGCATACCGCCGACCACCGGCTCGCCTTGCGTAACGCTGAAGCCGCTGCTTGGCACCGCCATGGTCAGGGAATAAGCGCTCGCGCTCAGCTTCTGACAGCCGGTGCAATGACAGGCCATGGTCAGCAAGGGCGGCGCACTTATGCGAAAGCGTATCCCACCGCACAGGCAGCCGCCGTCCCAGGGTAGTTTCCAATCATCCATCACTTGGCCTCGGTGCTGATTTCCCTGGCAGGCGATTCTAGCGCGCGGCCGGGCAACATTGCGGCGACCAAGAGTGTCGCCAGGCCATATCGAGCGCTTTGGCGCAGGCGCGCGTTTTGCGCTCGCTGTTTCGCTCTTCGGAATTGACCGGGCATCGACAAGCCCGGCGCCGACCTGCATCATTGCGGACGAAGCGAACAGCGGCGCGAGGGGAGCTCGATGAACAGGTTTGTCGACAGGCTGCTGGCAATGCTGCTGCTGGCGATCGGCATGCTCTGCTTCACACGCGTGTATTTCGCGCTGGGGGGCGCCGGCGAAGGCTTCGCGTTCGCGCGCCTGGCTTTCTTCGGCGTGGCGGGTGTTGTCTCAGCTCTTGCAGCCCTGTTGTTCTGGGCGGGCCTATTGCCGGGCCGATCGACGCACGATCCGAAGACGCCGCTGTTCGGCAGGGGCGCCGAACTGCAACCCGCCGGAAGACCACGCCTGCGGCGGCTCCTTGCCGTCGTTCCGTTCCTCGCCGTGCTCGCTCTGGTGGCCGACCAGTTCAGCCCGTGGTCGCGGCAGCCACAGGACGCCGGCAAAAGCCTGATCGCCGAGCAAACCGTGCCGAGCGCGCCGGGAGGCCAAGACGTCACCAGCGCACCGGCCCCGGAACCGGAAGCGATACAGCCGCCGGCGCCTGCCTCGCCATCCGGGGTCGCGCTGGCCCCACCTGTCTCACCGCCGGAGCCTGCTCCAGCCCCGGCTGCGCCACCGCAGACCGTCGCGCCGCTGCCGCAGGCGCCGCCGCCGCAGCCGACTGAGCCCAATGGCCACCGCGAGCCAGTCGTCTGGCTGGCGGTGGCGCCCGACGGTCACTCGATCATGAGCGCCAGCACCGACCGCACGATCAAGCTCTGGGATATCGACGGCAAGCGCCTGATCCGCACCCTCGGCATCCATAAGGACATGGCGCGTACCGCGCTTTTCCTGCCCGATGGGGCGCGGGCGCTGACGGCGGGCGACGATGGCGAGATCGTGCTGCGCCAGCTCGCCGATGGCACTGTGCTGCATGTGTTCTCGTCAGGCCAGAACGGCGGCGTCAACAAGCTGGCGATCAGCCCCGACGGCAAACGTGCCGTCAGCGGGCACGACACCGGCAGGGTCATCGTCTGGGATATCGAGAAAGGCTCGGTGCTGCATGTGATGCCGGGGCACGACTGGTCGATCAGCGGGGTCGCCGTCTCGCCCGACGGCACACGCGCGATCAGCGGCAGTATCGAAGGCACGCTAAAACTATGGGACATCGCCACCGGCAAGCAGCTGCGCAGCTGGCACGGGCATGAGCGCGGCCCCTATGGCGTCGTGTTCATGGCTGACGGGCGCCATCTGATCACCGGCAGCGGCGATTATACGATCAAGCTCTGGGATCTCGACAGCGGCCGCGAAGTCCGCCGCCTCGAGGGCCATTCGGGCACGGTCTATGCGCTGGCGCTGTCGACCGACGGCAAGCGGCTGCTGTCCGGTTCGCTCGACGGCACGGCACGGCTGTGGGACATGGAAACCGGCAGCGAGACCGCGCTGTTCGACAGCCGGTCCGGACCGATCTACGCCGTGGCATTCGCCGCTGACGGCACAGTGCTGACCGGCGGCTACGACCGCACCATCCGGGACTGGCCGGCAGGCGGCGGAGACGGGGTGGTGCTTTTCGCCGGAGCGCCAGATTGATTAGATTTTCAAGGTGCGCATATTTCGGGAAGAGGCGGCGTGCGCTAATGATTACCGCTATCGACAAATGGATTGGCGAACGTGAGCAGTGAAGACTGGCCGCTCGAGGCGAACACAACTGTGTCCATTTTGCCCGTGCCACATCGCCGAAGAATCTTTGCCATCGTCTTGCTTGTGTTGGCTGCTGTCGTACTGTTTTGGCCAGCTCGCAATTATTACGCTCAGTGGTCGGCCATCCAGAAGGCGCAAGCGGCATTCTTCGCCAAGGACTACGCCGAGGCATTCCGCCAGTGGAAGATAGTGGCCGACGCCGGCAACCCCGATGCGCAGAACAATATTGGTTTGATGTATTGGTTAGGCCAAGGCGTTGCTCAGAATGACGCGCGGGCAGTGAGCTTTTGGCGCAAGACCGCCGAGGCAGGAAACCTAAACGGTGCGTCCGGCCTCAGCCAAGCTTACTATTATGGCAGAGGTGTCGAAAAAGACGATCAGTTGGCCTTTATGTGGGCGCGGAAGGCTGCGGATAAGGGACACGCAAATGGTCAACACTTCCTTGGCGTTCTCTATTCAGAAGGTCGAGCGGTGGCGAAGGACGACCGCCAGGCGTTCGAATGGTGGGTGAAAGCCGCGGCCAGAGACGTCGCCGACGCGCAATATGCCGTGGGAACTGCATATGCGTTGGGAAAAGGCGTGGGCAAGGATGACGCAAAGGCATTTTCCTGGTTCAGTAAGGCGGCCGATCAGGGATATCCCAACGCTCAATTCGCTGTTGGCCAAGCCTATTCACAGGGTTGGGGGGTACAACATGATCATGGTCAGGCTGCGGTCTGGTGGCGCAAAGCGTCCGAACACGCCAACGCCCAGGCACAAGCCGCGCTTGGCTATGCATATTCAATCGGCAACGGTGTTCCCCAAAGCGATGCGGACGCGGCGTCCTGGTGGCTCAAGGCGGCCAATCAGGGAGACGTCAGTTCGCAACTGAACCTGGGGGCGCCTATTCGAAAGGCGCCGGTGTTAGCCAAAGCAAGGCGGACGCGGTTTCGTGGTGGCTCAAGGCCGCAAAGCAGGGAGATATCCAGGCTCAGCTCCACGTAGCATACGCCTATGCCAATGGTGAAGGCATCGCCAGAGACGACAAGTCCGCCGAGTCTTGGTGGCTGGCTGCCGCGAAAACGGGAAATGTCGATGCCGAAGCCAGCCTTGGGATGCTGTACTATCGCGGTATCGATGGACAACCGAATTACAAAGAAGCCTCCAAGTGGCTGCTCAGGGCCTCTTCCCATGGCCATCCCGCTGTCCAGATTTATCTGGATATGATGAAGGACGATGGTCCGTTGGACACCAAGACACTATAGGCGAAGATCATATTCGACACTGTTTTGGATAACACACGCTTGGCTTTCCCAAAGTGATCGATCTCCACATCGTCGAGGCGTCCATCGCACAGCTGCGGCAGGCGCTGGAGGCCGGCACCGTCACCAGCGTCGAGCTGGTCGGCGCGTATCTCAGGCGCATCGCCAGGTACGACCGCCATGGCATTGCCCTCAACGCCGTTCCCGTGCTCAATCCCAAAATGTTCGAGGAGGCGGCCGCGTCCGACTGGCGCCGCAGGAAAGGTGCTGCGCTCGGGCCGCTGGACGGCATCTCCTATACCGCCAAGGACAGCTACAAGGTATCAGGCCTCACAGTGGCCGCCGGCTCGCCGGCCTTCGAGCATCTCATCGCCAACGAGGACGCCTTCACCATCGGGCGGCTGCGGGCCGGCGGCGCGGTGCTGATCGGGCTGACCAACATGCCGCCGATGGCCAATGGCGGCATGCAGCGCGGCGTCTACGGCCGGGCGGAAAGCCCCTACAATGCCGATTACCTGACCGCCGCCTTCGCGTCGGGCTCGTCGAATGGTTCCGGCACCGCGACCGCCGCCAGCTTCGCCGCCTTCGGGCTTGGCGAGGAGACATGGTCGTCGGGCCGCGCGCCGGCGTCGAACAACGCGCTGGTCGCCTACACGCCGTCGCGCGGCGTCATTTCGGTGCGCGGCAACTGGCCGCTGGTGCCGACGATGGACGTGGTGGTGCCGCACACGCGCAGCGTGCCCGACATGCTCGAACTGCTCGACGTGATCGTCGCCGACGACCCGGACACAAGCGGCGATTTCTGGCGCGCGCAGCCCTGGGTGGCGCTGCCGAAGAGCTCGGACGTACGGCCGCCACGCTACACCGGCCTCGAGCTGGAGGGAGCGCTGCGAGGCATGCGGCTCGGCGTGCCCCGCATGTATATCGGCCGCGATACGGAGGCCGAAATTGCGATCCAGACCCGCGCCTCGGTGCTGGAGCTGTGGCAACAGGCGGCAGCGGATCTGCGGCGGCTCGGCGCTGATGTGGTCGAGGTCGATTTTCCCGTCGTCTCCAACTACGAGCGCGACCGGCCGGGAACAAAAAACATGGTCGATCGCGGGCTGGTTCCGGCAGCATTCGCCGAGCGCGAGATATGGGACCTGTGCGTCTTCGCCTGGGACGATTTCCTGCGCGCCAATGCCGACCCTACCATCCCCGATCTCGCGTCGGTCGACGGCGCAAGAATCTTTCCGCAGCCGCCGGGCACGCTGCCGGACCGTTATGAGGACAGTTTTGATGTGGCGGAATGTGTCGAGCGGGCCAAGCGCGGCGTCACGGCATTCCTGGCCATTCCCGAGCTGCAGGCCGGCGTGAAAGGCCTGGAGGCGACGCTGCGCATCGATTTCGTGGATTGGCTCGACGCACAACGGCTCGACGCAGTGGTGTTTCCCGCCGTCCCGATGTCGGACCGGCCGATGCGGATGTCAACGAGGCCTCCGCAGCGCTGGCCTGGCGCAACGGAACCTGGGTCGCCAATGGCAATCTGGTGCCGCGCCATCTCGGCATTCCGACCGTCACGGTGCCGATGCGCGCGATGGCCGATATCGGGATGCCGGTCGGCCTAACCTTCGCCGGCAAGGCCTATGACGACACCCGGCTGCTGCGGCTGGCCGGCGACTTCGAGCGTTTTGGCCAACGCCGCAGCCGCCCGCCGCGCACGCCGGAACTCCCGACGATGTTTTTTTCGCCCGACACAACGCGAGCATGCCCGGCGAGGCGCCGCCGCTGACCGTCGCGCTTGCCGCCGAGACGCGCCATGCCGGTGATCAGGATGAGATAACCATCACGCTCGACATCGATGGCGAGGCCGGAACCGACACTCGTGTGAAGGTGCATGTCAACGGCGAGCCTGTCACCATGCAGCAGACCGGCGCGCGCTTGACCGGGCGTGCGGTCGTGCCTGCCAAAGAGCATGAGAGGACCCACAGCGTCTGGCGCGGCTCGTACGGCTCGATCGTCACCGCTGTCGTGCATCTTGAAGACGGACGCGCCGCCGGCGCCTATATGGTGACCGGCGGGATCGGGTGACCATCGCGCTTCGCCTTGTGCTACGGCGCGCCGTCTGCAAACGGCTTTTCAATTCGCGTCAGTCCGGCTTGCAGGGGTCGGCCTTGGCCGCTGCTGTCTTCTCGCCCTCCTGCTGCGCCTCGACATCCTGCTGCGAGGTGGCAAGGTTTTTATCGCCACCGGCTTCCTGGTTGGCAAGCGGCATGGTGTTGCCGGTCTTGTTGGCCGGGCCGCCCTTTACCCTGTTACCGGTATTCGCGTCGGTTTCGAGGGGCGCGCGCGTTGCGTCTTTTGCGACGCCTGATTGAGCTTCGATCGATGCGGTCGTGTCGTGGCAGGTAGCGCTTGCCGTGCCGGCCGTGAGCCCGATCATTGAGGTGGCGAGCAAAATAGCGGTTAGGGTCTTCATCTCGTCCTCCTTCGCTGTTTGAGGTCATCTTTCTAAACTGCCGGCACTATCCGAGGTTCCGCTAATTCAGTTCGAACTTCGAATGTGGCGTCCTATTCCCGTGATTTGCGGGCTTCCGCAGGCGCCGCCTATCGCGTATTGGCGCGGGGAAAATCCATTGGGCGCGCGTGAAAAGCATGATTCGACTGGAAAGCATCAGCAAGCAGAACGGCCGGCAGATCGTCTTCATCGAGGCCTCCGCCTCCCTGCAGAAGGGCGAGAAGGTCGGCCTGGTCGGCCCCAACGGCGCCGGCAAGACGACGCTGTTTCGCATGATCAACGGCGAGGAGCAGCCCGACGAGGGCCAGGTCTCGGTCGATCGCGGCGTCACCATCGGTTATTTCAGCCAGGATGTCGGCGACATGGCGGGCCGCAGCGCGGTTGCCGAAGTGATGGACGGCGCCGGGCCGGTGAGCGAAGTGGCGGCTGAGATGGGCGCGCTCGAAGCGGCCATGGGCGATCCCGATCGCGCCGACGAGATGGACGCGATCATCGCCCGCTATGGCGACCTGCAGGCGCGGTTCGAGGAGCTCGACGGCTATGCGCTGGATGGCCGCGCCCGCGAAGTGCTGGACGGCCTCGGCTTCAGCCAGGAGATGATGGACGGCGACGTCGGAAAACTTTCCGGCGGCTGGAAAATGCGCGTGGCGCTGGCCAGGATCCTGCTGATGCGGCCCGACGCCATGCTGCTTGACGAGCCGAGCAACCATCTCGACCTGGAAAGCCTGATCTGGCTGGAACAGTTCCTGAAGAATTATGACGGCGCGTTGCTGATGACCTCGCACGACCGCGAGTTCATGAACCGCATCGTCGACAAGGTGGTGGAGATCGATGGCGGCGCGCTGACCGCTTACTCCGGCAACTATGAATTCTACCAGCAGCAGCGTGCTATCGCCGACCGGCAGCAGCAGGCGCAGTTCGAACGCCAGCAGGCGATGCTGGCCAAGGAGATCGCCTTCATCGAGCGCTTCAAGGCGCGGGCGTCACATGCCGCCCAGGTGCAGAGCCGGGTGAAGAAGCTGGAGAAGATCGACCGCGTCGAGCCGCCAAAACGCCGCCAGAAAGTGTCGTTCGATTTCCAGCCGGCGCCGCGCTGCGGCGAGGACGTGGTGACGCTGAAGAACGTCCACAAGGGCTATGGCAGCCGCCCGATCTATCAGGGGCTGGATTTCCAGGTGCGCCGCCGCGAGCGCTGGTGCGTGATGGGCATCAACGGTGCCGGCAAGTCGACGCTGCTGAAGCTGGTCGCCGGCGCCTCCGCGCCGGACAACGGCACGGTGGCGCGCGGGCCGAGCGTCAGGATGGGCTATTTCGCCCAGCACGCCATGGAAGTGCTGGAGGGCGAACGCACCGTGTTCCAGACACTGGAAGACGCGTTTCCGCAGGCAGGCCAGGCGCCGCTCAGGGCGCTGGCCGGCTGCTTCGGCTTTTCCGGCGACGAGATCGACAAGAAATGCCGGGTGCTGTCGGGCGGCGAGAAGGCGCGGCTGGTGATGGCGCTGATGCTGTTCGACCCGCCCAACCTGCTGGTGCTGGACGAGCCGACCAACCACCTCGACATCGCCACCAAGGAGATGCTGATCACGGCACTTTCGCAGTATGAGGGCACCATGCTGTTCGTCTCGCACGATCGGCATTTTCTGGCGGCACTGTCGAACCGGGTTCTGGAACTGACGCCAGAGGGGATTCATACCTATGGCGGGGGCTATACGGAGTATGTCGAGAGAACGGGGCAGGAGGCGCCTGGGCTGCGGAGCTGAGGCGCAGAGCGGCGTTGCCGCTCACCATGACCCAAACGCTCGATTCCGGAAAGGAAGCACGGGCTGCTCAGCCGTGAATCACAATTTCGCGCAGCGGATCGCCGCCGTCGATGAACAGCCGGCCTTGCGCCGTCAACGCGGCCTTGAGCCGTTGCAGGGCGATTTTTCCTGCCTCGGGATGACGCCCGTCCAACGCGCCGACGCGCACCGCAACGGCAATGTCGAAATGCTTCTCGTCCGCCTCCAACTGGAAATCCTCGATGGCGATCTGACGAAAGCTCAGCCGGCCCGCTGCAATCTCGGCGCGCGAGGCGGCCCCGGCCTGCGCGATGGCTTTGGCCGAGCGGTCGATCGCCAGCACGTGACCGTCGCCAATCCGGCGCACGATCTCGCGCGCTGCAGCACCCGGGCCGCAGCCGATCTCCAGCACGCGCATGCCGTGCCGCAAAGGCAGGGCGTCAACGATCGCCAAAAGCCTTGGCGATAAGTCGTTCGCCATTCCTCTTTTCCAGCCTTTCCGTGAGCCGAGATTAGCGACCATGGCTGGCGACGGGAAGGCCGACACCTGAGGGATCGCGGACATCGTCGAAGTGTTCACCGCCGGTTATTGAGGAGGGCGCCCCTTGATCGATATCGAAGAGTCGGACCATCGGTCGACTTCTCAACTGCGCGACAGGAACAGTAGGGATACTTAAAGAGAGAATAAACCCCGAGCGGCCCGGCGTCGTTGGCCTGAGGGGGGCGGGACTGGCGCCGAGCCTAACCGGTTGGGGGGTAGATCACCGGCCAGCTGCATATATACGCTAAATCTAATTTAAGAGCAAGCTAATGTAATGGTGATTCAATGTTGCGCGCTGGCGATTTTCCAGCGGTTGTTTCCAATCAGTTGATGATTCTGGCGGCCGCCTCCTGGTCGCGCGCGTCATGGCGGCGGCTATGCCTGACATGTTGAGCCTACCGGCCAAGAGGCGCGCCGGGGGCGCGGGGCTGAAGCGCAGAGCGCTGGCTTGACCCTGCACCAGGCCGGCGACATTGTGCTGTTCCATAACGGTCGTGTGGGAATGGATTTTCGCAACGCTATCGATGAATCGCTGGCCTGGGCCAGCCGGTGGTTCGACTACGCCGTCACGCCGTGGTTCTTCTATCAGGCTGCCATCATCGTCACGCTCTTCCTCGTCGCCAAGCTCGCGGCGCAGCGCATCGAACCGCTGGTGGAGAACCGGGCACGCCAGATCAAGGGGCATCCCGGGCTGTTGAGGGTCGTCGTTGCCTTGTTGCGGCGCACCGACTGGATACTGTTCACGGTCTTCCTGCTTGCCGCGCTCGTTCTCATGCGCGCCGTCACCTGGCCAAGCCGGACCCATTTCATCTATATCGCGCTCTCGCTATCGCTTGCGTGGCTGTTTGCGTCGGTGCTGTCGCGCATCGTCCGCAACCGCTTTGTCGCGCGGGCTCTCGCCTGGCTGACCTGGATCTATGCGGCCCTTGTCATCCTGGGCATCGATGACGACGCCGCGACTTTCCTGGACGGCCTTGCAATACCTTTGGGCGCGGTGCGCCTTTCGGCGCTCATGGTGCTGAAAGCGGCGCTGCTGCTGATCGCCACGGTTTGGCTTGCGGTGGTCGTCGGCAAGTATATCGACGAGCGCGTCCGGATCTCCGAAGAGCTGACACCCTCGATCCGCGTCCTCGTCGGCAAGGTCGCAAAGGTCGGCCTTGTGCTGGTGGCGGGTGCCATCGCCCTGTCTTCCGTCGGTCTCGACCTGACCGCTCTGACGATATTTTCCGGTGCCGTCGGCGTCGGCTTGGCTTTCGGGCTGCAAAAGGTCGTTTCAAATTTCGTCTCCGGTATGATCATCCTGCTCGACAAGTCGATCAAGCCGGGCGACACCATTTCGCTCGAAGGCACTTTTGGCTGGGTACGCGAATTGCGGGCGCGGTTTGTCTCGGTGGTGACGCGCGACGGCCGCGAGTACCTGATCCCGAACGAGGACTTCATCACCCAAAGGGTCATCAACTGGTCGTTTAGCGACAACCTCGTGCGACTCGACGTGAATTTCGGGGTCTCTTACGGCGCCGACCCGCATAAGGTCAGTGAACTGGCGATCAAGGCCGCCATGAGCGTCGGCCGGGTCGAAGCGGACCGGCGGCCGGTCTGCTGGCTCACCGACTTCGGCGAATCCTCGCTCAATTTCGTCCTGCGCTTCTGGATCCACGACCCTCAGCAGGGCCTGACCAACGTGCGCGGCAGGGTGCTGCTGGCGCTGTGGGACACTTTTAGGGAAAACGGCATCGACATCCCCTATCCGCATCGCGAGATCATCATGAAGCCGGACGGGCGTGCTGAGAAATCAGGCGGGCGCTGAAGGGTAGGGTGCAGCAGGATCGCGGGGCCGAGTACATCCGGCAAGGGTTCGCACCCCGGCTCCAATGCTGTATCCAGCCCGAATTCAAGGAGCCTGCGATGACCTCACACCTCGACACCCCCGATGCCGGCATGGCGGCCGACGACGACGCCGCGTGGCAGGGCGATGTTCGCGCCGGCGTGCGGCAGGTGCGCGACCTCGATTCCCTGCCGCTGTCGCCAGCCGAGCGCGCGGCGGCTCAAGCCGCGGCCACGCGCCACAAGGTTCGCATCCCAAAAGCCTACCTCGACCTGATCGACTGGAGCGACCCCGCCGACCCGATCCGGCTTCAGGTCATCCCGTCGCCCGACGAACTGGCTGAGCAGGAAGGCGAACTCGACGATCCGATCGCCGACCACGCCTTCAGCCCGGTGCCGCGATTGACGCATCGCCATGCCGACCGGGTTCTGCTGTTTGCGACCTATCAGTGTGCGGTCTATTGCCGGTTCTGCTTTCGCAAGGAGTCGCTGACCTCGATCGGCCGGGGTTTTTCGCGCGAGGCGCTGGAGCCGGCCTTCGCCTATATCGAGGCCCACCCCGAAATCCGCGAGGTGATCCTGACCGGAGGCGACCCGCTGTCGCTGCCGGACAAGGCGCTGGCAGAAATCCGCGCCCGCATCGAGGCGGTTGCGCATGTGCGGCTCTTGCGCATCCACACCCGCGTGCCCGTAGCGCTGCCCTCGCGCGTCACGTCAGGGCTGGTTCGCTCGCTGCAGGGCCGGCTGATGGTCACAGTCGTCACCCATTTCAACCACGCGCGGGAGATCACGCCGGCCACCGAAGGAGCCTGCCGCGCGTTGCGGCAGGGCGGCTTCGTGCTGCTCAACCAGAGCGTCCTGCTGAAAGGCGTCAACGACACCGTCGAGGTGCTGGAGGAGCTGTGCCGCGAGCTGATGTACCGCCTCGGCGTGAAACCCTATTACCTGCACCACGGCGACCTCGCCCGTGGCATGGCGCATCGGCGCACCACGATTGCCGAGGGACGGGCGCTGGTCAGCGCCTTGCGGGCGCGCCTGTCGGGCATCTGCAACCCCGTCTACGTGCTGGATCTGCCCGATGGCGGCGGCAAAGTGCCGCTCGGCCCGTGCTATGTCGAGGCGCAGGACGGCGACACCTGGCGGATTCGCGGGCAGGATGGCGAGCTGAGGACCTATACCGAGCTTGTCGGTGACCCTTGAAAGCTTGGTTCCTCGCCCAGCGAAGCGGGGAGAGATGGCTCGGCGAAGCCGAGACGGAGAGGGGCTTCCTTTGCGCACGGAAGTTCATGCTGCCGCGCTAGTTGGAACCGGATCCAATGCCTCGCATTTTAACAGATGACGGGGCAAAAGGAGCGCAAGGTGAAAGCTTTATCGGCGGTACTTGGCGGCTTCGTGCTGACGCTGGCGGTTTTCGCCAGCGGATTGGCTTTCGCCCTCTGGATTCTCTCCGCCGAGCCGGTGCGGCCGGTCGCTCCGACTTCCAGCGTTGCCGAACTGTGGCCGAGGGAGCCGCGGAAGGTCAACCCCGCTTCGCAGCAGCTTGAGCGCCTTCCCGCCCGCGCGGTCCCAGAGGTCGCAGAGATACCAGCGGTCCCAAAGGTCGCAGAGATACCAGCGGTCCCAGAGGTTGCAGAGGTCCCGGCTGATCAGGCCCCATTTGATCAGGCTCCATTTGATCAGGCCCCGGTTGATCAGGTCCCAGTTGATCGTACCGCGAAACCTGCCGATGCCACAGCTTCGGCGCCCGACACCACCGCTACCGCCTCCATCAAGCCGGCAACGCCGGCAACCGACGAGCAGCAGGCGATGCCCGCCGCCCATGTGGAATGGTGCGCAAGCCGCTACCGCTCCTACAGGCCAAGCGACGACCACTACATATCCTACAGCGGAGAGCAACGTCCCTGCATCTCGCCCTATCTCGATGCCGGTGCGGCCGACCGCGCCGCACAGCCTGCCGACGATGGCGCCAGCTATGTCAAGGCGACCGACACGTGGTCGATGGACGGCGACGTTCCGGCGGATGAAACCGGCGGCGCCTGGCTTCCGCCCGACCACGTGCAATATTGCTTCAGCCGCTACCGCTCCTATCGGCCGGAAGACAACACCTACCAGCCCTATTCCGGCGGCCCGCGCCGGCAGTGCGAGTAGGTGGGGGCAGGGTGGCGGACTGGCGGCCGCAGTGCATGGCGCCTGTGCGACCGCCGATCGCGCAGACTTCTTGGATCGTTCGGGCTGGCGCGGCGGTCATCCGATACAAAAAGGAGGAATCAACATGGCCGACGACCGGGAAGACAAGATTCGTGAGCGCGCATACCAGATCTGGGAACGCGAAGGCGGGATCCATGGCGATCCCGAGCGGCACTGGCACCGCGCCGAGGCCGAGATCGACAGGGAGGCAGCCCTGCCGCTGACCGCAGGCGATGCCCTGCCGGAAACCCGCGAGGTCGCGAGCTCCGACGTCTTGACGGTGGAGGCCTTGGCTGTGCGCACCGGCATATCGGGCGAACAGGCGCAGGAACTGATCGACAGGCTGGGCAACGACCGAGCGGCGATCGAACAAGCCGCGCGCAATCTCAAGGGGAAGCAGCGGCTCGGGGAGTGACAGATGATCAGAAAACTCAAAGACGGAAAATACCGCCTCTATTCGCGCAAGAAGGACGAAAAGACCGGCAAGCGCCGCAATCTCGGGACGTTTGACAGCCGCGAGGCTGCGCAGAAGCACGAACGCGAGGTGCAGTATTTCAAGAGGCATTGAGGGGGCGTGCCGTCCCTTGCCAGGCAGCGCGCCGGATGACCCCTTACTTCGGCGTAGGGTGTAGAATTCTAGCGAGTGCAGGATACCGCTCTGATGGGGACAGCGAACTTTCATGTTTCCCTGCCTCTTCGTGTTATTGTGGATACGAGGAGATTGGCCCGTGAGCGAGAGCCGCAAGCTAGCCGCGATCCTTGCCGCTGATGTGGTTGGGTACAGCCGGCTGGCGAGCGCGGATGAAGATCGTACTTTGGCCCGGTTGCGGGCACTTCGTAGCGACCTGATTGACCCGACCATCGCCGTGTACAACGGTCGTATGGTCAAGCGCACAGGCGATGGTGCGTTGGTTGAATTCCGCAGTGTGGTAGACGCCGTGCGCTGCGCCATAGAAGTGCAGAATGGCATGGTCGAGCGCAACGCCGGCGTGCCCGAGGACCGCCGCATCGAGTTTCGGATTGGGATACATTTGGGCGACGTGGTCGAAGAAAGCGACGGCGACCTGATGGGCGACGGCGTCAACATTGCCTCGCGTCTGGAGGGTGTCGCTGCCCCGGGCACCATCTGCCTGTCCGAAGACGCCTATCGGCAAGTCAAGACGAGACTAGACGTTTCGGTCAATGATCTCGGCGACACCCAGCTCAAGAATATTGCCGAGCCGATCCGGGTTTATTCACTCCGAGTCGGCACCGCGGTTCACGCAAAGGCGCCTGTGACGCCCGAACTTTCGGAAGCTCTGCTTTCGACAGCGGCACGGCCTCAGTTATCGATCGCCGTGCTGCCCTTTGCCAACATGAGCGGTGATGCCGAGCAGGAATATTTCGCCGACGGAATCTCCGAAGACATCATCACAGCTCTCTCAAAGCTGTCGCAGCTGTTTGTGATCGCTCGCAATTCGTCCTTCACTTTCAAGGGCAGGAACGTGAACATTCAGGAGGTGGGCCGGAACCTCGGCGTGCATTACGTGCTGGAGGGCAGCGTCCGCAAATCCGGC
Organism: Mesorhizobium sp. WSM2561; assembly: GCF_000513915.1. Lineage (NCBI taxonomy): Bacteria > Pseudomonadati > Pseudomonadota > Alphaproteobacteria > Hyphomicrobiales > Phyllobacteriaceae > Mesorhizobium > Mesorhizobium sp. WSM2561. The sequence continues at coordinate 26,342 of NZ_AZUX01000046.1, read as the reverse complement.
AACAGGGTACGTATCACCGCGCAGCTTATTGACGCGACCACAGGCGGACATCTGTGGGCGGAGCGCTTCGATCGCAACCTGACCGATATCTTTGCTGTACAGGACGACGTTACGCAGCAAATTGTCGACGCGCTGGCGCTCAACCTGACAAAGGGCGACCAGCAGCGGCTCGCGACCGAGCAAACCGGCAACCTGGACGCATATGACTGCTTTCTTCATGGCCGAGAGCAGCTATGGCGGTTCACGAAAGCGGAAAACATCAAGGGCCGGGAGCTGTTGCAGCGCGCTGTCGAATTCGACCCGAAATTCGCTCCCGCCTACGCGTTCCTCGCGTTCGCAAACATACTGGACTATGCAAACCAGTGGAGCTCGTCGTGGTCGAACGCAAGGGCACAAGCGGAAATGTTCGCGGCACGGGCAGTGGCGCTCGACGATCGATATCCTTACGCACATTGGGCGCTGGGCATCGTCGAATTGTATTCGCGACGGCATGAGGCGGCCATCTGCTCGGCCAAACGCTTGATCGCTCTTGCGCCAAATCTTGCCGAGGGGCACGAAAATCTCGGTTACGCACTGCATTATTCCGGCAAGCCTGAGGACGCACTCCGGTGTTTCGACAGGGCAATGGCCTTGAACCCGTATTATCCGGACGTGTACCTTCACTTCCAGGCGCAAGCGATGTTCCAGTTGCGCAGGTACGAAGAGGCAATTGGGATCCTGAGGCGGCGACTTGTTCGTAACCCTTCCACCGACGTCTCACGCGTGCTCCTGGCGGCGAGCTACGGCCATCTGGGTCGGTTCGAAGAAGCCCGTCGCGAGTGGCAGGAAGTGTTTCGCGTCAACCCCCAATATTCTCTGGAACATCGCCGCAAAGTGTTGCCCTACAAGGATCCCAACGATTTCGAGCTGATCGTGGATGGCCTTCGCAAAGCCGGGCTCGTATGAGCACCTGACCGGGCGAGGTCCGGTATTGAACCTCCTGCAGCCACTGCTTCGAAGGAACAGCACGACCGCTGTGCGGCGCGTTGATGACTGGAGCGGGGCCGAAAGCGGACTGTCGGCTTTTGGACACATGGAGCGACTAGCGGAAGTTGAACTGGAAAGCGCCATATGTGTCGGATTGGCCCACATCATACGACGTCACAGGCCACCAACCCTAGCCGAACGGCATTGGCCGATTTCTACCGCCCCAAACTATCTTTTTTCATGGGTCGAAGTGAGCCGATCCACGCCGACTAACTCGTGAACCACGCGGCATGCTGCCGGTGCACGAGTGAAGCCAATGATCGAAAGTCTCATGCCGCGTTGGTAACTCGGCTGGAACTAAAGACGCCACCCGCCATGCCCCAACCCGCCGCGGTTGATCGCGTTCGACCAGCCATCTTGCTGGTCGGGGTCTTAGTCGTATTGGCACTCGTGGTGGGCCACTAGAGCCCCGATGATGCGATGTCCGGCAGATGAGGGGGCTCATCACTCTTGATACCACGATGCAACAGCAGCTAGGACCGGCCATATTTGTTACGATGGTGTCGATGTCGGATTGATCGCCCCGGCCTCGTCGTTCCAGAAAATGAAGGAGCAACGATATGTCTGAAAAGGAAATCTTGTCTGTCATCCGGGGCCAGGAAGACGCAACTGCCAAGGGGGACGCCCGCGCCAACGTCGATGCCATGGACCCGGATGTCGTGGTTTTCGATCTGCCGCCGCCGCTTGCCTATCGAGGCGAACAGGCACGCGACATCGAAGGGATAAATGCTTGGTTTGCAACTTGGCGCAACGGCGTCACCGTTCACATGGCTGACCCGCAGCTCATGATCGACGGCGATCTTGCAGTGGCCTTCGGGCTGTCGCGCATGACTGGCATTAAGACCGATGGCACAAAGGTCGACTCCTGGAGCCGGCGAACCATCGTGCTAAGGCGCATCGCCGGTTCTTGGAAAATCATCCACGAACATGCCAGCTTCCCTATGGCAATGGACGGAAGTGGGCGCGCTGTGACGGATCTCTTGCCGTAGTTCCGGAACGCCTAACGTCCTCAACAGGGGCGTCGGCTTTCAGGCGGCAAGGGTTCGTAGGTGAACGGTCGATTTGGCGGCGCGTTGCTGACAGTCAGCCTTGCGGCCGATTCCGGTCAGGCAGCTTTCAAGAACCGCCCTGCTAAAGCAGACGTTTAGGTCGGCTGGCGTGATGTCCGGGTCTGACCCGTTCGAGACCTTCATTCTCGGCGTTGCGAATGTCAGCAACGCGCCCAGTCTCGGTCGTAGAGATCAGCTTTGCTTCTTCCCAAAAGCCGACATCCCAAACAACTATGCTGACGGCGGCTTCGCGCGCTATTTACTGACCTTCCTGATGTTTCCCGTAAGCCGACGTTCGTGCGATAACTCAGCGGTAGCGCGGGCATCAAGATCCACCACTTCGGGAGTGTTGGACGGATTGATGTTCTCGGTACCGTCCGGGCCCACCCATTCCCCGTTGATCAGGCCATATGCAGTTAGTCATTTTCGGATCCTTCCGGTGTGTCCGATTCGCGCAAATCATCGATTGTTCTGCTTGCGCCAAACGGCGAACTCGTCGGTGAAGCGTTCCTGGGTCTTAGGATAGAGCCCGATTACCGGCGTGCCGGCCCTGACCCGGTCGACCACGAAATCCTCATAGGCGGTCATCTCGACCGCCTCGTCGGCCACCCCCTCGGCAATACCCTGTGGCACCACGATCACGCAGTCGTCGTCACCGACAAGGATGTCGCCAGGAAACACCGCTACATCGCCGCACCCGATCGGGACATTGAGATCCAGCGCTTCGTGAAGCGTGAGATTGGTGGGGCTGGAAGGGCGCGTGTGATAGGCGGGTATGTTCAGTCCGCCTATGTTGGCTGCATCGCGGAACCCGCCATCGGTAACCACTCCAGCGACGCCCCGCACCATAAGGCGTGTGACCAGAATATCGCCCGCCGAGGCGGCGCGCGGGTCCTTACGGCTGTCCATTACCAGCACATGGCCGGCGGGGCAGCTTTCCACCGCGACGCGCTGAGGGTGCTCGGGATTGCGGAATACAGCCAGTTCGTTTCTGTCTTCCCGAGCCGGAATGTACCGCAGGGTATAGGCTGGACCCACCATGTTGACCCCCTTCGCCCTGATCGGGTGTACGCCTTGGATCACCTGGTTGCGCAGGCCGCGCTTGAAGAGCGCCGTGGCCAAGGTCGCGACGGAAACAAGTTTCAGTTTTTCACGCAGAGCTTCGTTCACCGGAATTCCTATCTGTTCAATATGGCGTTTGCCGGGATGAGGCTGGCCGGACAGCGCCAAGCGGCCAAGCATTCATCACGATGTTTGTTGTCTAGAAGATATCGGGCTCTCCAACCTTGCTGCCGTGCTGCGTCTCGAGGAAATCGAAGTCGCATCCTTCATTGGCCTGCGTGATGTGTTGGCTGAACATCCAGCCATAGCCGCGTCCAAACCGTTGTTGCGGCTTGGCGAGCGCGGCTTTGCGTTGCGCCAGTATCTCGTCAGCCACGCCCAGGGTGATGCTTCGCTGGGCGACGTCGACTGAAACTATATCTCCATCCTGAACCAGGGCTAGAGGACCTCCCACATGGGACTCCGGGGCGACATGCAGGATGCAGGCCCCATAACTGGTGCCGCTCATGCGGGCGTCCGAGATTCGCACCATGTCGCGAACGCCTTGCCGCACGAGCTTCGCAGGGATCGGCAGCATGCCCCATTCCGGCATGCCCGGCCCCCCAATGGGACCGGCATTGCGAAGGATGAGCACATGGTCCGCCGTTACATCGAGATCGTCTTGATCCAGCGTAGTCTTCATCGTCAGGTAGTCGTCGAACACCATGGCAGGGCCGGAATGCTTACGCAGATGGGGCGCGCAGGCGCTGGGCTTCATCACGCACCCGTCGGGCGCCAAATTGCCCCGCAAGACGGCAAGCGCTCCTTCGTGATAGATGGGATTGTCGACGGTTCGGATGACGTCGTCATTGTAGACTTCGGCGGACGCGATGTTCTCCCCGAGGGTCTTGCCATTCACCGACGGTGCGTCGAGATAAAGGAAGTCCTTAAGCCGCGTCATCAGGCCGAGAATGCCGCCGGCATAGTAGAAATCTTCCATGAGATAGGCGGAGCCGCTAGGCCGGACATTGGCGATGACCGGAATTCTACGGCTGGCGGAATCGAAATCATCGAGGCTGATGCCTTGGCCGGCGCGGCGGGCCTGAGCGATCAGGTGAATAACCGCGTTGGTAGAGCAGCCCATGGCCATGGCCACAGTGATGGCGTTCTCGAAGTTCTCGCGCGTCTGGATGAGGGAGGGTTTGAGGTCTTCCCACGCCATTTCGACAATGCGACGGCCGACGGCGCGCGCCATTCGAATATGATTGGCGTCAGCCGCCGGAATGGATGAAGCGCCGGGCAAGGTCATCCCGAGGGACTCGGCGATGGCTGTCATGGTGCTGGCCGTGCCCATGGTCATGCAGTGGCCATAGGAGCGGGCGATGCCTGCTTCGACATCAACCCAATCCTGCTTGGAGATGTTTCCGGCGCGGCGTTCGTCCCAATATTTCCAGGCGTCGGAGCCGGAGCCAAGCACATTGCCCTTCCAATTGCCGCGCAGCATCGGACCAGCCGGCAGGTAGATCGCGGGTACGTCGGCGCTGGTTGCGCCCAGGAGAAGGCCTGGAGTGGTCTTGTCGCAACCTCCCATCAACACCACTGCATCAACCGGGTGCGAACGGATCAGCTCTTCGGTCTCCATGGCCAACATATTCCGATAGAGCATGGTCGTCGGCTTGACGAAGTTTTCGGAGAGGGAGATGGCCGGCAGCTCGATCGGCAGACCGCCGGCTTGGATGATGCCTTGCTTAACGTCTTCCACCCGGTGCTTGAAATGCGCGTGACAGGGATTGATGTCGGACCAGGTATTGATGATCGCTACAATCGCTCGATCCTGCCAGTCCTCGGGCGAATACCCCATCTGCATGATGCGGGAGCGATGTCCAAAGCCGCGCAAGTCGTCAGGAGCAAACCAGCGAGCGCTTCTAAGAGTATCAGGTGTTTTGCGGACCATGGCGTCGATTCGAAACGAGTGGAGGGGAGGCGCAAGGGAGACTTGGTTCAGCCTTCTTTCTGGAAGGCCTCCTCCCGTTTGAAGCGAATGGCGGGGGCGAGAACCGTTACCATCAGGACGACCGCGAGGAGCAGCAACACGGCGCTAAGGGGACGTGTAACGAATACCGACATATCGCCTTTGGAAATCAGGAGAGCGCGACGGAGATATTCTTCCATCATCGGCCCCAGAATGAAGCCCAGCATCATCGGCGCCGGCTCACAATCGATCTTGCGGAACAGGTAGCCCAGAAGTCCGAAAACCGCCATCAGGTAGATGTCGAAAACCGTATTGGCGAGGCTGAAGGCCCCGATGCAGCAGAACACCAGAATGGCGGGATAGAGCAGTCGATAGGGAACGGCGATCATACGCACCCATAAGCCGATCAGAGGCAGATTGAGCACGAGAAGCATCAGATTCCCCAGCCACATCGAGACGATGAGCCCCCAGAACAGCATCGGCTGCTGATGGATGACCGAAGGGCCGGGCTGAATGCCGTGCATGATGAGCGCGCCGATCATCAGCGCCATGACGGGATTGGACGGAACTCCCAACGTCAGCATCGGAATGAAGGAGGTCTGGGCCCCGGCATTGTTTGCAGCTTCCGGCCCAGCCACTCCTTCGATGGCGCCTTGCCCGAACTCTTCAGGATGGGCGGACACCCTTTTTTCCAGGGCGTAGGCGGCAAAGGAGGACAGCATGGCGCCGCCGCCAGGGAGAATGCCGAGCACCGAGCCGAGAGCCGTTCCGCGAAGGATCGGGGCAACGATGCGTTTCCAATCCTCCCTGGTCGGGAACAGTCCAGTCACCTTTTTTGTCACGAGCGCCCTCGAGGACCCGCTTTCGAGATTCGTTGCTATTTCGCCGAGGGCGAAAGCTCCCATGGCGACGACCACGAATCCGATGCCGTCATAAAGTTCGAAAATGCCGAAGGTATAACGCGAGGTGCCGGAGGTGACGTCGGTTCCGACAAGACCAAGCAGAAGGCCGACCACCACCATGCCGATTGCGTGGAGGAGGGATCCGTGGGCGAGCACCACGGACGCGGCCAGACCAAGCACCATCAGCGAGAAATATTCCGCCGGTCCGAATTTGAGGGCCGCGGCTGAGAGAAGCGGCGCGAAGAACGCTATGAGAACCGTCGCCACGGTGCCCGCGAAGAACGAACCGATGGCTGCCGTCGCCAGGGCCCTTCCCGCCTGTCCCTTGCGAGCCATTTGGTAACCATCGATAGCCGTCACCACCGAGGAGGCCTCACCCGGCAAATTGACGAGAATGGCCGTCGTCGATCCGCCATACTGCGCGCCATAGAAGATTCCGGCTAGCATTATCATCGCGGTCACAGGTTCCAGACCGAAGGTAATGGGCAGCAGCATCGCTATGGTGGCTGTAGGGCCAAGGCCGGGGAGCACGCCAATTGCGGTGCCCAGCACCACGCCGAAGAAGCAGTAAAGGAGATTGTCGAAGCTTAAGGCCGTTTGCAGACCAAGCAGGAGATTTGCGAAAACGTCCATGCTGTCGCCTAGCGCTCAAACCATGCGCCGAGTATCGACATGGGCACACCCAGTCCCTCGATGAACACGAAGACACAAAAGGCGACGAGCGCCAGGAACGCGCAAAAGGTCACGAGGTCCGGGCGTGACTCACGGCTGGCGAAATAGACGGTCCCCAAAAGTGCACAAATGGCAATGACAGCTCCGGCCGGTTCGAGCAGCAGGCCGAAGAGGACGGTCCCCAATGTCACGAAAGCAAGCGGCCGCCAACCGATGCCACCGATGGGACCACCCTCGCGCAACATCGATTTGCCCAAGGCTGCCACGCCAATCAGCATCAGGAGACCGCCCAGCACGGTGGGGAAACTTCCCGGCCCCATGCGCGGCCCTGAGCCGAACGAATAGCTGCGGGCCATGATGATCGCAGTGGCCCCAATGCAGAGATAGAGGATGCCAGCCCAGAAATCTTTTGGCGCCCGTATCGCTGGCATTTGTCCTCGTTCCTTCTCAATCCCGCCGGTGCGACTGTCTCCCCATGATATGCGGGTTTAGGCGCACGCCGGTGCATTGGCGGCAGAGACCAGTAAAGGTCTTGGCCTGTCGCGAACCGCGAGCTGGACATAGCGATCCAGCGCCCGCTGTTGTCCTATTCCGGCTTGATCCCGCCGGCCTGGACGACCTTGGTCCAGCGAGCGACCTCGGCCTTGGCGAACTCTTCGAATTCGGCGCCCGTATTGCCGACGACCTCAAAGCCCATGCCCTTGAACTTCTCGGTCAACTCGGGGGATTTGAGGGCCGTCTGCAAAGCGCTCTCAAGCTTTGCACGCACGTTTTCCGGCAGGCCCGCCGGCGCGCCCACTGCCTGCCAGGAATAAACGGTGACCCCGGGGAAGCCTGCTTCGGCCATGGTTGGCGCGTCTGGAAAGGCTTCAAGTCGCTGTTCGCTGGTTGTAGCCAGAAGCTTGAGCCCGCCCTCCTTGATATGCGAGCTCACTGCGCCGAGGTTCTGAAAGCTGACTTGGGCGTGGCCGCCGACGAGGTCCGCAATGGCGGGACCGCCGCCCTGATACGGAACGTGGATGCCGGTCGTGCCGGATTCGCTCCAGAACAACTCGGCCGTCAGATGGTCCGAAGAGCCTACACCAGAGGAAGCGAAGGTTACGGTATCCGGTTTGGCCTTCAGCTGCTCGACGAGCTCCTGGGGGGTTTTGGCCGCAAAGCCTGGGTTGGCCACCAACACGTTGGGTGTGCGCACGGCGACGGTCAACAGGTCGAAATCGGTAAGCGGATCATAATCCATGTCGGTGAACAGGGCGGCGTTGATCGAAAATACTCCGATCGAAGCCACCAATAGAGTATAGCCATCGGGCTTCGATTTCGCGACCGTGGTCGCGCCGAGACGGCCATTCGCCCCCGGCATGTTTTCCACCACGACGGACTGGCCGAGTTCTTTCTCGAGGGCCGAAGCAACGGAGCGGGCGGTCGTGTCCGACGACCCGCCGGCGGGGAAAGGCACGATGATTTTGATCGGGCCTTGCGGATATTCTTGCGCAAAGGCGGGGGCTGAAAGTAGCGCAACGCTTGTTAACAGCGACGCGAGCATGTGGCGACGATTCATATTCTCCTCCCTTTTGGTCATGGTGGTCAAAAAAGACCTCCAAGGCCAAAACGATACACTAATATATTAGTCGGTCAATGCGCGTGTCGAAGGGAACTTGGCGAAAGAGAGCCTGCTTGGGCGGCACTGTGGCAGACCGCATCACGTTACGAAGTAATCCGGATGCGCGCTTCGAACTGCCTCAGCCAGTGACAGCGTCTCAGACAAATGAGTTCGCATGGCTTGGTAGGCACCCTCTTGAGATCGCTTGGCCAGATTATCAACCACAGCTGTATGACCTGCGACGATCGATTCCATTTTGCCTGGCCGAGGTAGAGTCAAACTCCGGAGGCGGTCGATGTCGCCGGAGTGTCGGCGCACGGTTTCCCAAAGTGGCTCGATTTGCCCGGCGTTGAATAGCGTCCGGTGGAACTTCCGGTCTAGACGTTCGAACCGATCGAACTGCTCGACACCGGCATCAGCTGTAATCGCGTCCTGCTCAGCAACAATGGTTCGCAGCAGTTGGACAAGTTTGGCGTTCTCCACCTCCGCCAATTTGCGCACTAACTCAAACTCGATTGCGGCGCGTAGGAAATGGCCTCGATACGCCCGGGATAGGCTGATCGGGGAGACATAGGTGCCCGCCTGCGGGAAAACCTTCACCAGTCCTTCTTCAGCGAGCTGCTGTAGCGCGTCCCGGATGGGGGTGAGGCTCACATTGTACTCGGCCTGCAAGACTTGTCGTGACAGTGGGGCGTTTGGCTTAAGCTCAAGCGACAATATGCGTCCTCGAAGATCGGAGGCGATCTGTGGGACTGCGGGCTGCGAGCGATTGAGTTTCGAGCTTTCCAGGTTATGCATGATTTTCCTTCCAGCGCTCCCCACTTAACTCAAATCAACCGCAATGCGCTATTAATATATTAGTGTGTCATGGAGTTGCGCATCCTTCAGCGGGCTTTTCAGACGACTGGCGGCCTGATTAATGGGAGGCTCTGGTCATCTGGCTTTTGCATCTATGTTTAGATGGGGATTCGGCTTTGCCTTACATCTATCGAGAACGGTGTTTGAGGTGATGCGCTTCGATCTGATGATAAAACGTGGTCTGGGTGAACAGCCACAAGCATCAGGATCGGCTGCAGAACGGCAGCTATCCACTGATCAGGTTGCAAAACCGGAGTGTCTGGAAGCGGCCCCATTGCGGTCATCCGCGAGTATGCATCTGGCTGACTGGTATTGGCGCGAAGTCGCCGCTAGCGTAGGAACGAGGGATGTCCGCTTTAAGGGACGGGGCGCGCCGGTGGAACGACCGAGATAGGCGCTAAGCCGACCTTTGAACGGCACGATTGAACACGCGTCCTGCAACCGTCATCTCTAAGCGCTTACCGCGTCGCCCGGCGCCGTCCCTCCACAGCGTCAAGCCGCTCCTGCAGATGCCCGTTCAGCACGATCATTTCCTTGAGTGCCTTCACCGCGTCGCCCTTGTGCTGTGCAATGAATTTTTCTGCGATCACTGAAGGCGGCCTCCTGGCGGCTGACCAGCGTCACGTCCATGGCGATGCCTCCGACAGTTTCTGTTCAAATTGAACAAAATGGGAACAAAAATATCAAGTGTGAATTGACTTGGCGAGGAATACCTTCCTATTTGTCAGAGGTGGGGCAATTGCTCACAAACTGGGGAGAGCCGCGATGGGCAGACGAAAAAGCCGGTTCGACAGGCTGTCGGCGAGGCATGCGGAGGCGATCATCAGCGACGCTCTCAGCCTGCGCAGGACGGTGCTTTCGTCGCAACTGCATCTGAAGGCGCAGGGCGAGCTGTTTTGGCAGCTTTGCGGGCTTGTCGAAAAATTGCATGAGGTGATGGCCAGCGTAGCGGAGAAGGAGCCCGATTTCCGGATGCCGGATCTTGCCTGCTTCCGCTTCCCGAGGGCTATTTGACTCGGAAATGAGGCCATGGCCGGGCCGATGGACAGCGTTGGACGTGCCGCGAAGGCCAACATGCTGCTGATCGTCGAGTGCGGCCACTGCTACCATGTCGGGCGTTTTCGGGCCAACGACGTGGCCAAGGTGGTGGGCTGGAACAAGCCGCTGGAGACCATCCGATTCAGATGCAAGCGGTGTAGCCGAACGGACACGACGGTGAAGACCCAGTTCGTCGACCAGGACCATCCGCCAAAAGGCTACATCTGGGTGCTGCAGAAATTCAAGCTTTAGAACAGCGAACCCTGTACCGGCGCCTGTGGCGCCTGCGGCGGAAATTTTATCTGCGTCGCCGGCTTGTCGACGATCACCAGCGCGTCGTCCGCTGCCGTGCGCTGCAGGTGCCTGGCCTGCGACCACGGCGCGCTCAGCCAGGTCTCGGTTTCCTCCTGCGTGGTCAGGATCACGGGCATCGCCTTCTCGTGAATCGGCGCGATCAGCGCGTTTGGCCTGGTGGTCAGAAAGCCGTAGAGCTCGAAGTCGCCGGGACCGTCCTTGACCTTGCGCACGCCTTGCCAGCGCGTCCACAGGCCGGCGAAGAAGAACAGCGGCCGCGCCTCGTTCAGCGCGAACCAGTAGTTTTTCTGGATACCGGTATCCGGGTCCTTGTCGCCCGGCGTTGGGCTCGGTTCGGCAAAACTGGTGAGCGGCACCACGCAGCGGTTTTCGACGCCGAGATATTGCTGCCAGTGGCCATATTGCGGGTTGCGGATGTTGGTGGTGCCGTAGTCGGCCTTGCCCTTCACGCGCTCGATCGGCGTCGGCATGCCCCACAGCAGGTTGGCCAGCTCGCGCGTCCCGTCCGGCGCATTGCGCACCACCGGGCCGGGCTGGTTGGGATAGATGTCGATGGAGGGCTCGAGATTGCCGAGATTGTCGCGCAGGGCGCGGGTCCACTGGCGGATCGCCTCCTGGCTGGTGGTGATGTTGTAGAGGTTGCACATGTCGAGCCCTCAGCAATGTTCAGGCATCTTGTGGGAAAGGGCAGGTAATTTCCAGCGCTGTCCGGCCGGCTGCTGACACGCTACCCCAGCCCACAGCGCCACGATCACCGCCGCCATCCCGGCGATCGACCGCGGCAGAAGGATACCGCCGCGCGCAGCACGGCGCACCGCGGGCTCCGCCTACGCAACGCACACCGCTCGCGCGCGTTCTACCCATTAGGAGGAGCATGGCGATGTGACAGCTGGTCTCATGCGCTCACAATTGGAGGCAAACCACCATGTCCAAGTTCAAAGATGCCCTTGACCGCGGCAAGGAAGCTCGCCGTGAGCAAGAGGAGAAGGTCGGCAATGAGAAGGCCGAGGGGGTGGACTTCGGCGCGCAAGCAAGGGCCTGGCTAAACGACGTCGTGATTGCGTCGCTGGAAACGGCCAGGGCTGACGTAGCAGGCGAGGTGGCCGTCGAGATGGACACCGCGCCACGCCGCCAAGCCAAAGCATCAACACCATCTATTCGGTTCAGAATCTACAGGAAGCGGGGAACGGAAAAGGAGGTGGTCGGAAGAACGTTCACGGTCAACGTTCAGCTGAGTGGACAAGTGTCGGTCTCTTCGCCGGGGATGGTGGCAAGAGAAGTGGGAAACATCGGGGATAGGGCTGACGAGCGGTTCTCTAGCTTGCTGGCGGAACTGATCGAGGACGCAGCGAAGGGCACTTAGCCAGCAAGGTGACGAGGAGGGGCCGGCGATTTCCAGCGTTGTCTGCGGCTGCTGACACGCCGAGCCTGTCAGTAACAGCTTTCCGGACGCCGCAAACAGCCCTCCGTTAACCTTTCGTTAACCATGGCTGGCTAGCGTTTACCTATCAGTAAGGAATCGCTGTCCGTGACCTTCGCCGCCCCCGTCGAGACCAAATCCATTCGCTTTCGCGCCCGCTCCTTCGTCGCCTTCACGCTCACCCCGGAGACGCCGCTTTCGGAGTGGCTGGAAAGTCTCGACCGCTGGATCGGCAATTCTCCCGGCTATTTTGCCGGCCGCCCGGTGGTGCTCAACCTCAACACGCTGAAGCCCGCGGTCAGCCAGATCGGAGCGTTGGTTGCCGAGCTTGGCCTGCGCGGCATCCGCATCTATGCCATCGAGCTCGACGGCAACACGGTGCTTGAGCCCAGTCTGCCGCCTGTGCTGATCGGCGCCAAAGAGGCCACAGCCGGGCTGCTCATGCAGGCCGACCAAAAGGCTGCCGGCAGGCCGGAAGAGGCGGGCAGGGCGGAAGAAGGCAGGGCGGAACCGGGCAAGCAGTCAGAAGACAGGCAACCAGAAGACAGGCTGCCGGACGCGCCGGCCACGCTGATGGTCAAGACGCCGATCCGCTCGGGCCAGTCGATCTTCCACGCGCATGGCGACGTCATCGTGCTGGGCTCGGTCGCCTCCGGTTCCGAGATCGTCGCTGCCGGCTCGATCCACGTCTACGGCACGTTGCGCGGGCGGGCGTCGGCCGGTGTGCTCGGCCATTCGGCGGCGCGCATCTTCTGCCGCAAAAACGAGGCCGAACTGCTGTCGGTCGACGGGTGGTATTGCACCGCCGAGGAGATGGAGCCGGCCTTGCGTGGAAAAGCGGTGCAGGCGTTTCTGGAAAAAGACACGCTGCGCATCGCGCCGTTCAGCCAATGAAGTTACTCGAAAGTACGCAGCGGTTTCGAAATAGAAACAAAGACTTAAGCGCATCGCATAAATCAAACGCTTAACAATACGAACAACAATAAGGAGGCATAGATGGGCAAAGTTGTGGTGGTCACCTCGGGCAAGGGGGGCGTCGGCAAGACGACCTCGACGGCCGCCCTTGGCGCCGCCGTCGCGAGAACCGGCAAGAGGGTGGCGCTGGTCGACTTCGACGTGGGTTTGAGGAATCTCGATCTGATCATGGGCGCCGAGCGGCGGGTGGTGTTCGACCTGGTCAACGTCATCCAGGGAACGGCCAAGCTGTCGCAGGCGCTGATCCGCGACAAGCGGGTCGAGACGCTGTTCCTGCTGCCGGCCTCGCAGACGCGCGACAAGGATGCGCTGACCGAGGAGGGCGTCGGCGAGGTGATCGAAAAGCTGAGCTCGGTATTCGACTACGTCTTCTGCGACAGCCCGGCCGGCATCGAGCGCGGCGCGCAGCTTGCCATGCGCTTTGCCGACGAGGCGGTCATCGTCACCAACCCGGAAGTCAGTTCGGTGCGCGATTCCGATCGCATCATCGGCCTGCTCGACGCCAGGACCATCAAGGCCGAGCGGGGCGAGCAGATCGCCAAGCATGTGCTGGTGACGCGCTATGATGCGGCGCGCGCGGCGCGCGGCGAAATGCTCTCGATCGATGACGTGCTCGAGATCCTGTCGACGCCGCTGCTGGGCATCATTCCCGAGAGCCAGGACGTGCTCAAGGCCTCCAACCTCGGGTCGCCGGTGACACTCAGCGATCCGACCAACTCCGCCGCCCGCGCCTATATCGAGGCGGCCAAACGGCTCGAGGGCGAGGACCTGCCGGTCGTCGTGCCGTTCGAGCGCAAGGGCTTTCTCGATCGGCTTTTTGGAAGGAGGGCAGCATGAGCCTGTTAGACCTCTTCAAGCGGCGCGGCAGCGCGCCGGTGGCGCGCGAGCGGCTGCAGGTGCTGCTCGCCTATGAGCGCCGCAACCGCAGCCAGCCCGATCTCGTCTCGGTGCTGCGCGAGGAGATCATGGCCGTCATCGCCAGGCATGTCCAGATCGACCAGGATTATCTGCAGGTCTCGATGGATCGCGGCGAGACGATGTCGACGCTGGAGATCGACATCCAGATCCCCAACAAGAGCGCAAGGCCGCTGGCCATGTCGGCCTGAGCGTTTGCGCCTGTAGTAGTTTTTGACGCCGGCGGGACAGCGCCCCCTCTGGCCTGCCGGCCATCTCCCCTCAAGGGAGGAGATCGGCCGTCACGACTGCTTTCGCCAATCTGCAGCGGCGCAAGAGGACGCGGAGCGCCGAAGCTGCAGATCTCCCAAGTGGGGAGATGTCCGGCCGGACAGAGGGGGTGCTGTCCCGCCGACATCTTTTTATTTTTATGTCAACCATAGGTTGCGTTAAACATACGCACATTCCCATCCATTTGCCACTTGCGCAACCGTCCAAAGGGTGAAAACGTTGGTCTGGGGTAAATGGGCAAGGGTGGTCGTCGCGGCGGTTAGAAGCTCCGGGGCGGCCTTGAAAAGCGATGAACTTTCCACAGTTCCTGGTGGGGATGACCGCCGCGTCATTCGTCGTGGCGCTCTCGACTTTTTTGGCAACGGGTTCAATCTGGAAGGCGCTGGGCTGGACGGTCCTCACCTTGATCGTTCTGCAGCTTGGATATTTTTTGTCCGTCGTCCGGCTGATCTATAGGGCCGAACGAAAGACACGCAGTGACCGCGACCCGCGAGTACTGGACCGTCGAGACTGCATGCGGTTTCGAGATTCAGGTCGGCCACCACAAATATAAACATGCCTAGATCATGATGTTCATCAGATAGACAGTATGGTCTAAACCGCTTGAAAGCGGACATGTTCGGTTCTGGGAATGTGCCTTGGACGTTCCGTTACTTTAGTCAACCAGTATATATCTCCGGGTGCATGTGACCGATACTCGCAGCGTCCCCCCCCCCCAGCTCCGTCGCTCTGATCACTCCGCCGCCAGTTTGTCCTGCGTCCTGGTGTCGAAGTCGCTGGCGTCGTGGCGCTCGTGCAATTGCATCGCCGGCTCGCCGAAGGCGCGGTTGACCATGCGGCCGCGCTGCACCGCCGGCCGTGCGTCGATCGCGTCGGCCCAGCGCTGCACGTGCTTGTATTCCTGCACCGACAGGAACTCGCCAGCGTCGTTGTACATGCGGCCCTTGGCCAGCCCGCCATACCAGGGCCACACGGCGATATCGGCAATCGTGTAGGCGTCGCCGCCGAGATATTCGCTTACCGCCAGGCGCCGGTCGAGCACGTCCATCTGGCGCTTCACCTCCATGGCGAAGCGGTCGATGGCATATTCGAATTTTTCCGGTGCGTAGGCGTAGAAATGGCCGAAGCCGCCGCCGAGATAGGGCGCCGAGCCCATTTGCCAAAACAGCCACGACAGGGTTTCTGCGCGCGCCGGCTGCTCGGTCGGCAGGAACTCGCCGAATTTCTCGGCCAGATGCAGCAGGATCGAGCCGGATTCGAAGACGCGGATCGGCTTTGGCCCGCTGCGGTCCATCAGCGCCGGGATCTTGGAGTTGGGATTGACCTCGACGAAGCCGCTGCCGAACTGGTCGCCGTCGTTGATCCCGATCAGCCAGGCGTCATATTCGGCGCCTTTGTGGCCGCGCGCCAACAGCTCCTCCAGCATCATCGTCACCTTCACGCCATTTGGTGTCGCCTGCGAGTAAAGCTGCAGCGGATGCTTGCCGACCGGCAGCTGCTTGTCATGCGTCGGGCCGGCGATTGGCCGGTTGATGCTGGCGAAGGCGCCGCCATTTTCCTTGTTCCAGGTCCATACTTTCGGCGGTGTGTATTGGTTCATTTCGGAGGCCTTTGATGTGAGCGGAGAGGGTCTTGGGGAGGATCAGCTTGCATAGATACAGATAGTGCGGGCTGACGGAAGTTCAACTTGTGTTGAACTATTGTCGGTGTCGGCAGCGCAAGCTTGCGCGATTGCATCCGGCCCTTGCGCCTCGTCACATGCGCCATAGCTATAGAAGATGCCGGCCATCTGAACGGTCGTCGTGAATATTGCCAGGATTGAGAGCATGACCATCGATACGATTTTGCGGTCCATCGTGACGGTGCGCGCGTCGATTCCGGATGATGCCTTCACCGCGAATGCGCTAGGCACCAGCCGGGAAGGCAGCGGCGTGGTCATTCGCGACAACGGCCTGGTGCTCACCATCGGCTATCTCATCACCGAGGCGGAAGAAGTCTGGCTGACCGACCACAACGGGCGCGTGATTCCCGCGCACGCGCTCGCCTACGACCAGGAAACGGGCTTCGGCCTGGTGCAGGCGCTGGCCCCGCTCGGCCTGCCCGCAGTGGCTTTCGGCGACGCGGCCAGG
The DNA here is from genome assembly GCF_000513915.1 of Mesorhizobium sp. WSM2561. NCBI lineage: Bacteria > Pseudomonadati > Pseudomonadota > Alphaproteobacteria > Hyphomicrobiales > Phyllobacteriaceae > Mesorhizobium > Mesorhizobium sp. WSM2561. The sequence goes on along the minus strand of NZ_AZUX01000046.1, from coordinate 10,160 downwards.
GCGATGGCCGGCGACCCGGTGGTGCTCGCCGACGGCATCGGCCAGGCGGTCAGCGCGTACATCGTCACCAAGCAGGAATTCGCCGGCTATTGGGAATATCTGCTGGACGAGGCGATCTTCACCGCGCCGGCTCATCCGTCATGGGGAGGTGCGGCCCTCATCGGGCAGGACGGCAGGCTGCTCGGCATCGGTTCGCTGCGTCTGCAGATGAGCCGCGCCGGCGAGATCGCCGATATCAACATGGTGGTGCCGATCGACCTGCTGCCGCCCATCCTCGACGATCTGCTGACACGCGGCCAGGTTGCCAAGCCACCGCGCCCATGGCTCGGCGCCTTCTCCGCCGAAAGCAATGGCGAGGTCGTGGTGATGAGCGTCGCCGAAGGCAGCCCGGCCGCCGAAGCCGGCCTGCGCCAGGGCGACATCATCTCGGATGTGCGCGACGGCGAAGTCGACGGGCTCGCCGATTTCTACCGCAAGTTGTGGCAGAACCCGGCGGGCGCCGAGATCCCGTTGCGTGTTGTGCGCGACGGCCGCGAAACCTGGCTGCGCGTCAAGTCGGCCGACCGCAACAGCTTTCTCAAGAAACCGCAGCTGCAGTGAAGCTCCCCCTTCTCCCACAAGGCGAGCAGGAGGAACCGGTTCTGCCAGGACGTTGTTACATCACGATTGGAAGAACCGCCATGAGCTCGGGCGAGGACAGCGACGCTGCCAATCTCCCCCCTCGTGGGGGAGATGCCCGGTAGGGCAGAGGGGGGCGCTGTCCCGCCAGCCTTCAAGCCTTTGCAACTGCACCTCATGTCAATTCCCGGTTGGTCAAGAGGTAACGAGACGATGGCGATCCTTCGCGCCCCCCTCTGTCCTGCCGGACATCTCCCCCACAAGGGGGGAGATTGGCAGTTTTGCTGTCCCGCCGGCCTTGCAACGAGGTTGCCGTTGCTCCATTCGATCGGAGCCAAGCAGCGACAAGGAGAACCGATGACGACAACACAAAGGCAGACCCGCTGATGGCGCCGGTCGAGGTCAACCCCGCCAAGGTCCGCGAATTCAGCGATGCCGAGAGCTTCTACACCTGGCTCGGCAAGCATCACGAAACCGAGACAGAAATCTGGATCAAGATCCACAAGGTCGGTTCGGGACTGCCTTCGATCACGCCCAAGGAGGCCATCGACGTCGTGCTGTGCTGGGGCTGGATCGATGCCGTGCGCAAGGGGCTCGACGACAAGAGCTATTTGCAGCGCTACACACCGCGCGGCAGGAAGAGCATCTGGAGCCAGATCAACGTCGACAACGTCGCCCGGCTGATCGAGGCGGGCCGGATGACCGAGCATGGGCTCAAACAGGTCGATGCGGCGAAGGCCGACGGGCGCTGGGCGCGCGCCTATGGAAGCGGCAAGGACATGAAAATCCCCGCGGATCTGCAGGCCGCAATAGACGCCGAGCCCGAGGCCAAGGCGATGCTGGCAGGGCTCAGCGCGCAGAACCGCTTCGCGCTCGCCTTCCGCATCCACAACATGAAGACCGAGGCTGGCCGCGAGAAGAAGATCGCCGCCTTCGTCGAGATGCTGACGCGCGGTGAGGCGATCTACCCGCAAGGGAAGAAGTGAGGCTGGCGCCGTCGCGGCTGTGGCTGCCATTGCGGCAAAGTTCCCGCCTCGTCGGTGTCAGGGTGAGAGAAATTGGCCGTCCACCCCAGCCGCTGCGCAGTAACGGATTTTTCTTTGCTTTTGCCTCATAATGGCGGCGACGAGGCAGGCGAAGTCCAGAGCATGGCCGAAAAGAAAAATCGCGACGGAGAGTTCTGGGAGCTGGCGCTCGAACGCGCGCATCTTGGCGTCTGGGATTGGGATCTCAGGAGCGGCGACTGTTTCTACTCGGCGATGTGGTTGCAGATGCTCGGCTATGGCGAGGGTGAGCTTGCCGAGACAAGCGATCTCTGGTTGCAGCTGACGCATCCCGACGATCGCGAGCGGGCGGTGGCCAGCGGCGAACGCCACATTGCCGGCCTGACCGATTCGATCGAGACCGAGCTCAGGCTGAAGCACAAATCCGGTCACTGGGTATGGGTTCTCGATCGCGGCGGAGTGGTCGAACGCGACGCCGAGGGCCGGCCGGTCAGACTGATGGGCGTCCAGACCGACATCACCAAGCAGAAGCAGGCGGAAGCAGAGCTCGAACAGGTCAACGTCCGCTTTCGCCTGGCATTGGCGGCCAGCGGCACCGGCATCTGGCACCACGATATCGGTGCACGCAAAAGCTACTGGGACCAGCGCACGCGGGAGATCTACGGGCTTGTCGCCGACACCGACGAAGTGTCGCAAGACCTCTGGCACAGCTATCTGCATCCGGACGACAGGGCCGACGCCGAGCGGGCCCATTTGGCGCCGCTGCAAACCCAAAAGGTCGTCGCCGTGCAATACCGCATCATCAAGCGGGACGGCGAAATCCGACATCTCGAATCGCTGATACGGTTCGCCGACGCCCAGTCGTCGGGCCAGATCCTGGGCACGGTGCGCGACATCACCGAGGCGAAGCAACGCGAGCAGGAGCTTGCCCATGCGGCCCGCCATGACGCGCTGACCGGTCTTCTGAACCGCGCCGCTTTCGACCGGCTGCTGGCCGAGCACATCGCAACGGCGCGCCGGCTCGCGGTGTTCTACGTCGATCTCGACTACTTCAAGGCACTGAACGACTTCGCCGGCCACGCCGCCGGCGATCTTGCCCTGAAGAGCGTCGCCGAGCGCATTTTGGGCTGTCTGCCGCCGTCGGTGCATGCCGCGCGCCTCGGCGGCGACGAGTTTGCGCTGCTGGTGCCTGACTGCGACGCAGCGCAAGCCGAGCGTCTCGCCGGCGCCGTTCTCGCGGCGGTTCGCGATGCCGACCTCGGCTCGACGGCGGCGTCGCGCAAGCTTGCGGCCAGCATCGGCATCGCCTTTGTCGCCGATGCGAATACCGCGGTGGCCGACGCGCTCGCCTGCGCCGACGACGCCTGCTATGCGGCCAAGGCCGCCGGGCGCAATCGCTTCGCAGTGTTCTCGCCCGAGACAACATCCGGTTCCAGCGGCCTCAATGCGGCGCGGCTGGCCGCCGACACCGTCGACGCCATGGCGGACGGCAGGCTGAAACTGTTCGGCCAGGAAATCCACCAGCTCGGCAAACTCTGGCAAGAAAGCCGCCATGTCGAGGTCCTGGCGCGGCTCGCCGGGCGCAACGGGCGGCTGATCCCGCCGGGCGAGTTCATCCCGGCGGCGGAGCGGTTCGGCGTCGCCTCGCGGCTCGACCGCTGGATCATCAGGACGGCGCTGTCGCTTCATGGTCCGGCGCTGAAGTCAGGGGCGCTGACGCTCGGCTTCAACCTGTCGGCGCAGACGCTGAGCGACCCGCAGCTTTGGGATTTCGTCGACGCTGTCATCGCCGAGACCGGGGCGCCGCATTCCGGCATCGGCTTCGAGATCACCGAAACCGCCGCGGTCACCAATTTCGCAGCTGCCGAGCAGTTCGTCGGCAAGGCGCGCGAGCGGCGCTGCCGCGTCAGCCTCGACGATTTCGGGGCGGGCATGAGCTCGTTCGAATATCTCCGGCGCTTTCCCGTCGACACGATCAAGATCGACGGCTCGTTCATCGAGCATATTGCCGACAGCCGCTTCGACCGCGAAATCGTCTCGGCGATATCGGGCATCGCCAGGAGCCTCGGCTGCTTCGTGGTGGCGGAGAAGATCGAAGCGCAGGATGCGCTCGACATCCTCGCGGATATGGGCATTGACTTCGGCCAGGGATTTCTGCTGCACCGGCCGGAGCCGCTGCAAGCGATCGTGGCGCGGGCGTGCGCGACCCGGGCGAGCGCGACACAAGCGGGCGTGACACAAGCGGGCGTGACACGGGCGAGCAAGGCACGGGCGAGCGCGCCGGCGCCAGCCGGACGGCGAGCCTAGCCCCGGATCTCTCCGGGCTAGCCGGGCGAAAAGTCCGCAAAACCGTTCCGGCGCCTTGATGCGCGACTGGTCAGGACTTTCCCGGCGGGCGATAGCGGACCGACTTCGCCTTGCCAAGCGCTTGCATCGTCTCTTCGACGCTCAGGAGAACGGTGGTCTCGTACGAGCTGAGCGCTCCTCCCGCACCAATGGCAAGCATGACAGATGCCATCGAAACGTTGTCTGGCGCCTCCCACAGGTTCCAGCCATCGTGCTCTCCGAAGCCGTACCAGAACCCGTGCAGCTTTCCGCCCACCGATTCGATGTAGGTGCGGGCTGCCTCGCGTCTATCCTCGGGGTTTTCGATCAGGCGCGCCCAGGTCTCGGGCGTATAGCTGAATCGTGAGAGATACATGGGCATGGTTCGCCTCCAGGGCCGCCGATCCCCCAGCGGCTCGGCGTCGAGGGGATCGAGGGGGGCTGGCGCCGAGCCTGACCGGCTTGGTTGGTTCACCGGCTGACAAAATATGCGCTCAGGCTAATATAATCGCAACACCTATCCTGCAGGCCGCCGCCGATGCGGATCAGGCGTTGCGGCTCGCCATATGCGCGTCGAGCTTCTTTCTCGAAGGCCCGTACCGCTTGATGATGGTCGCGGCCTCGCTCGGCGGTATGCCGTATTTTTTCGCAAACGCCGCTACGTCGTAAGGCTCCTCGCCGGCGGCCGGTTTGCGGTCCTGCTTGCTCCTGGATTTGTCGTCGGCCATGTCGTCCTCCGTCATATCTGGTGGTTATAGGGTTCCTTGATCCGCCCGACCATCCTTGCCGGTTTGGAAAAGGGGAGGCACGCCGCTCTGACCGGTTGCCCGGCGGGGCGATGCTGGTTCCCGCTCATGGGCTCGAACCACGATTCACGCCTTCAAAGGGCGCTGTCCTACCATTAGACGAAGCGGGAATAGAGGAAGTGACGCTATCTAGCACTTTCTCATCCGCGCATGAAGCTGCTTCATGTCATCATCGGCTTGAGCATGAGCTTTCAGCGGGGCCTTGCAGGGACGGGAGCAATCGCCGTGACTAGAACCGACCTCTCCGACTTCTACCGAGACTACATTGCCTGCCTGAACAAGCAGGACTGGCCGAAGCTGGGGCAGTTCGTTGATGATGAGGTGATCCACAACGGCCGGCGGCTCGGTCTATCAGGCTATCGCAAAATGCTGGAGAGAGACTTTGCTGAAATTCCGGACCTTTATTTCAACGTCCAGATGCTGATTTCCGATCCGCCCTACATAGCGAGCCGGCTAGGGTTCGACTGCGCGCCGAAAGAAAGCTTCCTCGGCCTCCCTGTAAATGGGAGGAGAGTTTCCTTTGCCGAGAATGTTATCTATGAATTTGGGGACAAAAAGATTGTAGAAGTATGGTCTGTCATAGACAAGGCTGCCATCGAAGCTCAGCTTTAGCGCGAGAATGCTCGGCCGTCGTTCCACGTTCCGATATGAGCCACGATATGAACAATGGCAGCTGCCTGCCCACCGCCTGGCAAGGACCCGGCCTTGACGCCTGAACACGCTGCCCCAGATTACGCGGCGGAGTTTTCAGATATGCGATACGACTGGCAGGGGCGCAAATTCCTGGAACGGCATTTCGGCATTGTTATCGCAATTGGCCTGGCTGCAGGGCTGTCGGCGCTGGCCGCGCTGGGCTACACGCCTTAAGCCTTCTGCTGGGCATGCCCCACGGCATTGGCGAAAGAAATGTCATCCTTGATTTCGCGCATCGCCATCGAGGTGATCGTGCGGCGCACGCCGGGCAGGCGGCTGAGCTCGACGCGGAGCATCCTGTCCAGCGCCATCATGTCGACGGTCACGATCTGCAGGAGATAGTCGGCCTCGCCTGTGGTGGCGTGGCAGCGCCGGATCAGCGGATGCGCCTGGACGGCGGCCTCGAAGGCTTCGGAGAGTTCGAAATCGATCGACACCTGGATGAAGGCTTCGATGCCGAAGCCGAGCTTGGCCGGGTCGACCCGCGTCGAGTAGCCGCGGATGATGCCGGCGTCCTCCAGCGCCTTGACCCGCTTCCAGCACGGCGTCTTGCTTAAGCCGACCTCGTCGGCGAGCACTGCGAAGGAGGTGCGCGCATCGCGTTCCAGTGCCGCGACGATCTTCCGGTCGACGGCATCCAGCATCATGTGTTCTCCAATCCTTCGCAATGGACGAATATTCGTCCTCCATTTTCTGGCATTTGGATAACACAAAGGAACAATGTTCAAGTGAAAAGCGACTAAACTGCGGGCTCGGACCGAACAGGGAGCCCTATGGGCCGGGCAAAGGAGCAGCTGCCATGCACAAGCCGGATTATTATGCCCGTATCGAAGCGCCCGAGATGCGCGACTATGGCGTCTACCTCAGCTGCGACAAGCTACTCGCCTGCCAGAAGCCGCTGGCCGAGATGGTCAATGCCGACGAGCTGCAGTTTCAGATCGTCCACCAGGTCGAGGAGCTGTGGATGAAGCTCATCGCCTACACGCTGGTCGATGTCGTCGACTTCCTCGAGCAGCAGAACACCCATCGCATCGTCACGCTGATGGGGCGGGTGCATCGGCTGATGCGAATGATGACGGCGCAGCTCGACCTGCTCGAAACCATGTCGCCCAAGGAATACCAGGAGATTCGGCTGCAGCTCGGCAATGGCAGCGGCCAGGAATCGCCGGGCTTCAAGCTCTTGCTGCGCATGCCGCCGGATCTGTGGCGGGCCTTCAAGGCGTCCTATCTCGATGGTCGCGGGCTCTCGGTCGAGGATGTCTACGATGTCAGCTATGATCACGGCGATAGCTATGTCGTCGCCGAGGCGCTGATCGAATTCGACGAGCTGTTCCAGAAATTCCGCGCCAATCATCTTTATCTCATCCACCGCTCGATCGGGCTCGGCTCGAAATCGCTCAAGGGCCGGCCGGTCGAACTGCTGCAGGCCGGCGCCCTGCATCGCTTCTTCCCGGAGCTGTGGGACATACGCTGCGACATGACCGACCGCTGGAGCTGCCAGTATGGGACTGTGCGGGCACCGATCAGCCACCCGGAGGCGAAGGCAGGGTAAGGCCCGCGATACCTTCTCCCCTTTGTTTGGACTGGGGACATCGCGAACAGGTGTGCGAGGACATCGCGAACAGTTTGCCATCCTATCGAGCTAGGGCATTGAGGTCGATGGCTTCTATTTTCTGGTGTCTGAACCAGGCGTCGAAGACGCCGTCGGCAGCGGTTGGGCGAAAGGCAACGGATTTGCCGGCGAAGGCCCTGCACAGGCGCATGGTGTGGCCGAGGATGGAGACGAAGCCATGCTGCTGAACGCGGCGGACGAGATCGTCCTTGGCATAGTCGAACGGCTCGACGATTTCGCGATACTGGCGCTGCGAGACGCGATAGCGGTCGAGCGGCACAGCGCCGCCAAGCGCGTCGTGCGGACGCACGGTGTTGTAGACGTGGCGCCAGCGATCGAAGGCGTCCTGGGCCTTGGGGAGATCGGCAAAGGGCGGTCCCTGCAGCGCTTCGGCGCGCAGCGCCGAGCCGGATGAGGGGTGTTGGACGGAATGCGGCGATGCCAAGCTGGAGCACCCCTCATCCGACCGCGGAGCCTGTCCTCGGGCTTGCCGGAGGCAAGACCCGTGGGCGGCCACCTTCTCCCACAACAAGGGGAGAAGGGGAAGCGCCGCATGTCGGGTTTGCGGCTGGTGTAACGTCCTTGGGGTGAAATCGGTCGCAACCCTGGAGGACGGCATGTCATCGGAAACCACCCAATCACCGGCTCAATCACCGTGGCAGACCGCGGCAATCCTGATTGGCCGCCTGATCTTCGCAGCCGTCTTTCTCATGGCGGTGACCTTCAAGTTCATCGACATGGGCGCCACCGCGGGCTACATCGCCGCCGCCGGATTTCCGTTCCCGCGGTTTCTGGCCTGGTGCGCGGCCGTGCTCGAAGTCGTCCTCGTCCTGTGCTTCCTGACCGGCGCCTTGTTCTCGCAGGCCGCTCTTGTCGCCGGCGCCTATGTGCTGTTCCTCGCCTTTGCCTTCCACGGGCCGTCGCACTGGGCCGGAAACCAGGCCGAGTTCGGCTTTTTCGTCGATCATTTTACCTTCCTGGCCGGGCTGCTGTTTGCCGCCGTGCATGGGCCGGGCCGTGCGCTGACCTGGAAGGCTGCATCGGCCAGGTGATCGTAGCTCGGCTGGCAAGCGGCGTTCCGATACGGCGAGGCGATCGCGACGTTACATCTGGTCGTTGTAGGGTTCCTTCATCTGGCCGACCATGCGCGCCAGTTTGGAGAAGGACGGCATGTCCGCCTCCGGCTGACACTGGTTCGCCAGTTCCAGCAGCCGGATCGGGAAGTTGACGGCATCGCGGCTCGACGCCGACATGCCTTCGGAGCGCTCCTCGCTGGTCTCGCTGGCTTCGGCCTTGCGCAAGGCGATGTCGATCTCTTCGACCGTCAGCACGCCCTTGCGGACAAGGACCTGATTGATCGATGCGACGGCCATCAGCAGGCCCTCGAGTTGCAGATTGGCGACATTCATGGCTTTGCTCCCATTGGCAAAATTGCAAACGCGCGAACACCGGTTCCGATCCCTGCACCATAGCGCGGCGCGCGGCCGAATTTAGGCCGGCCCGCGAGATTTCGCTTGCTTTGTGACGGCAGCTATGCTAGGAATATAGTCATGGTGCTGATTTGCGCCAACGACCCGCCCGCCGAGGCGGTTTTTTTTATATCAAGCCTTCTCGAACGTTTGTGCCCGTGTTGCCGATAGCAAATGTCGGCGGGACAGCGCCCCCCTCTGTCCTGCCGGACATCTCCCCCACTTGGGGGGAGATTGGATGTCACCCCGGCTTTCGCCAATCACCAGCATCGCGGTAGGCCATGGCCGAGAATCCTTTCGACGACGAACCGGCTGATGTGGCCGAACCCAAGCCGTCCGGCCGGCCGAAGCGAGCGAAAAAGACGCTGGCCGATGGGTTTCTGGACGCCATCCGCGCCGATTTCCGGGCGCATGGCGCCGGCGTCATCGCCGAGGTTCGCACCGAAAAGCCCGATCAGTATCTGAAGATCGTGCTGTCGGTGCTGCCCAAGGATCTGCATCTCAACATCAACAGTCTGGAAGCACTGAGCGATGACGAAATCAGGCAGCGCATCCGCGGCCTCGAAGCCGTCCTGCGGCCGTTTCTCGAAAAGTCCGGCGTCGCAAGACCGGGCCTCGCAAAGCCGGGCCGCGACAGCGAAGACCGAGTATCTGAGCCTGCTCAGGGAATTGGACCGGAGGCGGCGCGCTAACCAGCTTGCCGCCTACCGGCCTTACCCGCGACAGGCCGAGTTCCATGCGGCCGGCGCTGCCAACCGAGAACGCCTGTTCATGGCCGGCAACCAGCTCGGCAAGACAAGGGCCGGCGGCGCCGAATGGGCGATGCATCTCACCGGCCGTTATCCCGAGTGGTGGCAAGGCAAGGTTTTTGACACGGCCGTGCGGCTGTGGGCGGCCGGCGTCACCGCCGAGGGCACGCGCGACAACCCGCAGCGCATTTTGATCGGCCCGCCGCAGCAGCCGGCGGCGTGGGGCACCGGCATGATCCCGGCCGACGCCATTGTCAGCACCATCATGGGGCGCGGCGCGCCGCATGGGCTGGACAGCGTCGTCGTGCGCCATGGCGGCGGCGGTGATGTGCAGGCCGATGAATCGGTGCTGTCGTTCAAGAGTTTTGAGAAGGGCCGCGAAAAGTGGCAGGGCGAAACGCTGCACGGCGTCTGGTTCGACGAGGAACCACCGCTCGACATCTATTCCGAAGGCCTGACCCGCACCAACGCGACAGGCGGCATCACCATAGTCACCTTCACGCCGTTGCTCGGCATGTCGGAAGTGGTGCTGTTGTTTCTGTCGGCGGAAGCGGTGGAGGGAATGGGGTGAGGGGGCGGCGGCCTTGCCTTCTCCCCTTGTGGGAGAAGGTGGATCGGCGCGCAGCGCCGAGACGGAAGAGGGGTGTTGGACGGAGTGCTGTCGGTGCCAATCTGGAGCACCCCTCATCCGACCTCGCGGAGCCTGTCCTCGGGCTTGCCGGAGGCAAGACCCGTGGGCGAGGCCACCTTCTCCCACAAGGGGAGAAGGAAGAGCGGCCGCCTTGGCCAGAAAAATCTTGGCCAAACAACACCATACGGCCGGCGCCTGCCAACATGATTCAAGTGCGAGGGCGAAGAAATGACCCGCCACGTCACCTTCATGA